>JBAPQQ010000036.1:0-1664 GCA_049280695.1 Mycobacterium sp. | reverse complement strand
GTTCTGGTCTTTGACCGGGACGACCGACTTCGCGAAGTAACCACCGGACCACGCGTCCGCCGCCTTCTGCTGCGAGCGCAGCGCGAAGGCGTCGACGTCCTCACGCGAGAAGCCCTCGATCGTGGCGATCAGATCCGCGCCGATGCCCTGCGGCACGAACCCGACGGTGTAGTTGGTTTCGGGGTCGGTGGCCCACGCGCCGCCGTCGGAGCCCATCGGCACCCGGCTCATCGACTCGACGCCGCCGGCCAGCACCAGGTCGTCCCAGCCGGAGCGCACCTTCTGCGCGGCGGTGTTCACGGCCTCCAGCCCGGATGCGCAGAACCGGTTCAGCTGCACGCCGCCGGTGGTCTCGGGAAGGCCCGCGGCGAGCACCGCGGTGCGGGCGATGTCGCCGCCCTGGTCGCCCACCGGTGACACCACACCGAGGATCATGTCGCTGATCAGCGTCTCGTCCAGATCCGGATAGCGCCGGCGCAACTCGTCGACCAGGCCGGTGACGAGGTTGATCGGCTTGACCTCGTTCAGCGCGCCGTTCTTGTTCTTGCCGCGGGGCGTGCGGATGGCCTCGTAGATGAAGGCTTCTTCGGACATAGCGGTATTCCTCTTCATGTATTGCGGAAGGCGGTTTGCGTCTCAGGAGGAGCGTAGACCTCTGCTCGGAAGCCTAACAGCGCCGCAAACCAACCTGGTGGTTGGCCCGGTGTCACCGGGCTCGCTGCCAAGACCAGGGCCGATAGTCACACATCGGGATCGACAGCGCGTTGACCGAACTGCCGCAGGTGTCCCCCTACGCTGGACGGCTATGACGGTCTCGCGGCTGGCGCCGTTCGCCACCACGGTGTTCGCGGAGATGTCGGCGCTGGCCGCGCGACTGGGAGCCGTCAACCTCGGTCAGGGCTTTCCCGACGAAGACGGGCCTCCGGCGATGCTGGAGGCCGCGCGTCAGGCCATCGCCGACGGCGTCAACCAGTACCCGCCCGGGCGCGGCGTCGCGGCGCTGCGCGAAGCCATCGCCGCCGACCGGCAGCGTAAGTACGGCACAAGCTACGACCCCGACGACGAGGTGCTGGTGACCGTCGGGGCCACCGAAGCGATCGCTGCCGCGGTGATCGGACTCGTCGAACCGGGCTCTGAGGTGGTGCTCGTCGAGCCGTACTACGACTCGTACGCGCCCGTGCTGGCGATGGCGCAGGCGCAGCGCACGACGGTTCCTCTGGTCCCCGATGGTGGTGGCTTCGCGCTCGACGTGGACGCGCTGCGCCGGGCCGTTACGCCGCGGACGGCGGCGATGGTCGTCAACTCCCCGCACAACCCGACCGGCACGGTGCTCACCGAGGCGGAGTTGACCACGATCGCCGAGGTGGCAGTGGAGGCGGACCTGCTCGTGATCACCGACGAGGTCTACGAGCATCTGGTGTTCGACGACGCGCGCCATCTTCCGTTGACCGCGTTCCCCGGAATGGCGGAACGCACCGTCACGATCTCCAGTGCCGCGAAGATGTTCAACTGCACCGGCTGGAAGATCGGCTGGGCATGCGGCCACGCCGATCTCATCGCCGGGGTTCGCGCGGCCAAGCAGTTCATCACCTATGTCGGCGGAGCGCCGTTCCAGCCGGCGGTCGCGCTGGCATTGAACACCCGACAGGACTGGGTCTTGGGTC
>JBAPQQ010000035.1:0-2978 GCA_049280695.1 Mycobacterium sp. | reverse complement strand
ACCAGATCGCTTGCAAGGTCTACCCGGCGCTGGCCGCGGGCTGCACGATGGTGTTGAAGCCGTCCGAGGTCGCGCCGTATTCGGGCCAGATCTTCACCGAGGTCATGGATGCCGCGGGTGTACCGGCCGGTGTGTACAACATGGTCTTCGGCGACGGTGCCGGTGTGGGTGTCGCCATCGCGAGTCACCCCGACATCGACCTGGTCTCCTTCACCGGATCGACGCGCGCCGGCGTCGAGGTCGCGAAGAACGCGGCCGCGACGGTCAAGCGAGTCACGCAGGAGCTCGGCGGCAAGAGCCCCAACATCGTCGTCGACGACGAGAAGTTCGCAGAGAGCGTCGGCGCCGGTGTGGCGACGATGATGGTCAACTCGGGCCAGAGCTGTAATGCGCCGTCGCGGATGCTCGTGCCGAACTCCCGCATGGACGAAGCGGTCGCGATAGCGCGCAGTGTCGCCGAGGGCGTCAAGGTCGGCGACGCCAGTGACAAGACGGCGATCGGACCGGTGGCATCGAAGGCACAGTTCGACAAAGTTCAGGGCCTGATCGAAAAGGGCATCGAGGAAGGCGCCGAGGTGGTGGCCGGCGGGCCGGGGCGCCCCGACGGGTTGGACACCGGCTACTACGTGAAGCCCACGGTGTTCGCGGGTGTCACTAACGACATGACGATCGCCCGCGAGGAGATCTTCGGGCCGGTGCTGTGCATCCTCGGCTACGACGACGTCGAGCAGGCCGTGGAGATCGCCAACGACACCGATTACGGGCTGTACGGCTATGTTTCGGCGGCCGACCTCGATGTGGCCCGCGCCCTGGCGCGCCGGATCCGGGCCGGAGCCGTGGCAATCAACCACGCGTTCGACCTGAACGCGCCGTTCGGCGGTTACAAGAGAAGCGGCAACGGCCGCGAATGGAGCGAGTTCGGCTTCAACGAGTACCTGGAGATCAAGAGCGCAGTCGGCTACGCGCCGTAGCGCGCGACGTCTAAAATTGCGGTCGCCGAGAACACAGTTGACGCAAATCGGCCGAAATCCGTCAAGAACTGTGTTCTCGATGCGCGATTAGCGCGCGGATGCGACGCGCCTGTCCGCGCCTCGGCGGACGGCCTTCGAATAGGGCGCGCCGAAGTCGGGCACGGTGTGCGCTCCGGAGTCGCGTGCGGTCGTGATCGCGGTGCGCAACGGCCGGGCCAGCACCGCGAACGATGCCATGTCGAAGACCATGGGCGTCAACAGCCGGTTGTGGACGTAGGCGAATGCGGACCCGGTAGCGGGATCGGCCCAGCCGAGAGTTCCGCCGAGACCGATGTGCCCGAAGCCCTTGAGCAGACCGGGAATCGGCGACTCGTGGTAGCCCAGGTGGAACGGCATCGGCACCACCATGTTCAGATCGGGCAGCACACGAGGGCTGCCCGACAGCCCACGGGCCAATTGCGTTGACAGGAAACGCTTTCCGTCGATCCGCCCCTCGTTGGCCAGCGCCGCGTACATCTTGGCCAGGCCCCGGCCGGTGACGACGCCGTTGGCGGCCGGGATCTCGCCGTCGAGGAACGGGATATCGCCCTGCACGAAGGATTTGATTCCGGGAAAGTACATCGAGCCGAAGGCGCCCGAGAACGGCAGGCCGGCCACCCTCGGGGCGAGGAAGTTGAACACCGGATTCGCCCTGGTGCTCTGCGGTGCGAGGATCTGCGCCACGGTAGTCGGCGAACCGGCCGGGGGCCTGCCGAGGTGCAGGCCGTCGGTGTTCAGCGGGCGTGCCAGTTCGGTGCGGATCAGCTCGCCCATGCCCTTGCCGGTCACCGACCTCGCCAGCCCGGACAGCAGCCAGCCATACGTGAGCGCGTGATACGCGGGTGCGCCGCGCTGGTGATCGACCGGTGCCGCGGCCAGCCGTTCCTCCATTGCGTGGTGGTCCATCAACTCGGCCTTGCTGACACCCTTGAGGTGCGAGAGCCCGCTGCGGTGGCGCAACACGTCGCGGACCGTGATGTCGGACTTGCCGTTTGCGCCGAACTCCGGCCAATAGTCGGCCACCGCCGCGTCGTAGTCGAGTTGCCCCTTGTCGACCAGTCGGTGGATGACGGTCGACGCGACCGCTTTCGTCGCAGAGAACACCATCGCGCCGGTGTCCGCAGACCACGGCACCTCTCCGGTCCGATCCGACCATCCGGTCCAGACATCCACGACGGGGTTGCCGTCGACGTACACCGACAACGCCCCGCCGCCGAACCGGCGGCCGGGAAAGAGCTGGGAGAACAACTTGACGACACTCGAGAAATGCGGATCGGCCGCGCCCTGCACGCCGCGAGGCAGGCCGCTGCCGGGCTCGAGAAGCGACGGCGCTGTCAGAGCGTCGGTCATGCGGAGTATCGACTCTGATACATGAGAATGACGTTACCATCCGAGGATAATGACGTAACCGCCGCAGAAGGCAGGGGACCGATGCGCTACGCGATCACGCACCCGATGATCAGCCACCCGTACAACCCGGAGCTGGTCTCCGGAAACGGCGTGGCCCAGGTTGCCGCGGCGGCCGAAGCGGCGGGATTCCACGGCTTCGGCTTCACCGATCATCCGGCGCCGTCTCAGCGATGGCTCCAATCGGGCGGGCACGACGCGCTCGACCCGTTCGTGGCGATGGGTTTCGCTGCGGCGCGGACGACCACGCTTCGGTTGATCCCGAACATCGTCGTGCTGCCGTACCGCAATCCGTTCGTCGTCGCGAAGGCCGGCGCCACGCTGGACCTGCTGTCGGGGGGCCGGTTCACGCTCGCGGTCGGGGCAGGCTACCTGAAGCGCGAATTCGCCGCTCTCGGTGTGGAATTCGACGAACGCAACGAGCTGTTCGACGAGGCGCTCGAGGTGATCCGGGCGATCTGGACCACCGACGACGTCACGGTCGAGGGCAGGCATTTCAGCGCTCGCGGGATCACCGCGCACCCGCTGCCGGCCAGCCGCCCGCATCCGTCGATCTGGATC
>JBAPQQ010000034.1:0-5213 GCA_049280695.1 Mycobacterium sp. | reverse complement strand
GGCCAGCGCCGCGCCCACTTGCACGGTTTCACCGACGTGCGCGAGCAACTCCTGCACCGCGCCCTCGTGCCAGCATTCGACTTCGACCGCCGCCTTGGTGGTCTCGACGACCGCGACGACCTGGCCGCGGGTCACCTTGTCACCGGGTTTGACGAGCCACTCGTTGAGCGTGCCCTCGTCCATGTCGGCGCCCAGGGCCGGCATCTTGAATTCGATCATCGGCGCTCACCGAACAGATGCTGCACCGCTGTGACGATCTTGTCCGGTTGCGGCAGCGCCGCCTGCTCCAGGTGCTTCGCGTACGGCATCGGCACCTCCACGGTGCAGACACGGGCGATCGGCGCGTCGAGCTCGTAGAAGGCGTCTTCGACGATGCGGGCGCTGATTTCGGCGGCCAGGCTGCCGGTGCGCCAGGCCTCGTCGACCACCACGACGCGGTGGGTCTTGCCGACGGAAGCGATGATCGTGGCGGTGTCGAGCGGACGCAGCACCCGCAGATCGATGACCTCGCAGTCGATTCCGGCCAGCGACAATTCGTTGGCCGCGTCGAGCGCCTTGGCCACACACCCGCCGTAGGCGATCACCGTGACGTCCGATCCGGTGCGCCGGACAGCCGCGCCGGAGATGTCGGTGGGCGTCAGCTCGTCGATGTCGGCCGCGGTGTTGTACAGCTGGACGTGTTCGAAGATCAGCACCGGATCGGGGTCGGCGAGCGCGGTCGGCAGCATGCCGTACGCGTCGGCCACCGTGGCCGGGGCGACGACCTTGATGCCCGGAATGTGGGCGTACCAGCATTCGAGACTGTGCGAGTGCTGCGCAGCCAACTGCCGGCCCGCGCCGGTCGCCATCCGCACCACCAGCGGCACGGAGAACTGGCCGCCTGACATATGGCGAAGCGCCGCAGCGGTATTGACTATCTGGTCGAGCGCCAGCAGGCTGAAGTTGACCGTCATGACTTCGACGATCGGCCTCAGCCCGCCCAGCGCGGCGCCGATGCCGATCCCGACGAAGCCCAGTTCGGAAAGCGGGGTGTCGCGGACCCGCTCCGGGCCGAACTCCTCGAGCAGACCCTTCGACGCCGCGTAGGTGCCGCCGTAGCGGCCGACGTCCTCGCCCATCAGGACGACGCGCTCGTCGTTGCGCAGTGCGTCACGGATCGCGTCGTGGACGGCGGTGCGGTACGTGGTTTTCATTGCGCCACCGCCGGTGTCATCACGTCGCGCTGAAGGTCGTCGACGCTCTCCCACGTCCCGGCCTCGGCGAACGCCACGGCGGCGGCGATCTCGTCTGCGGCCGCCTGCTCGATCTGTGTGACGTCGTCCTCGGTGAGCGCGCCCTCGCGCTGACACTGCTCGGTGAAAGTCTTGATCGGGTCGCGCTGGCGCCACAGGTCGACTTCCGTCTTGTCGCGGTACAACTCGGGATCGAACATCGAGTGGGCGCGGAACCGGAAGGTGCGGAATTCGATGAAGAACGGGCTCCCGGTGTGGCGGACGGTCTCCGTGGCCCGCTGCGTCGCGTCACGACAGGCGATGACGTCCATTCCGTCGACCACGGTGGTGGGCACCTTGTAGGCCGCCGCTTTGGCAGCCAGGTCGGTCTGCGAATGCTCCCGCTCGAGTGCGGTGCCCATCGCGTAGAGGTTGTTCTCGCAACAGAACAGCACCGGCAGTTGCCACAGCGCCGCCATGTTCAGCGACTCGTGGAAGGCGCCCTCGGCGACGGCGCCATCGCCGAAATAGCAAGCGGTCACCCGGTTTCGGTGCTGCATCTTGTTGGCAAGACTGATCCCGACCGCCAGCGGCAAGCCGCCGGCGACGATCGCGTTGCCGCCGTAGAAGTTCTTGCTCGCGTCGAACAGGTGCATCGACCCGCCCCTGCCGCGTGAACACCCCTCCTGTTTGCCGAACATCTCCGCCATGATCGAGGTCATCGGGATGCCGCACAGCAGCGCGTGGGCGTGCTCGCGGTAGGTGGCCACCACCGCGTCCTCCTCTTCCAGAGCCCACAACGAACCGGCGGCGACTGCTTCCTCACCGACGTAGAGGTGCAAGAAGCCCCGAATCTTGGCCTCGGAGTACAACTCTGCGCACTTCTCCTCCATCCGCCGGACGCGGATCATGTCCGACAGCAGGCGGCGCGCGAGTTCGGGATCGGTCATAGCGTCACCTTCTCGTCGTATGGCGGCGCGGCAGTCTCGACGGTGGAGATGTCGCCCTCCGGCAGCCCGAGTTCGCGGGCCTTGAGCAGCCGGCGCATGATCTTGCCGCTGCGAGTGTGCGGCAACGCGTCGACGAACTCGATCTCCTTGGGCGCCACCGAGGCGCCGAGCTTCTTGCGGGCGTGGCCGAGCAGTTCGCGGCGCAGCGGCTCGTCTGCGGTGAACCCGTCCTTCAGCGCGACGAACGCCTTGACCACCTCGCCGACGGTGGGGTCCGGCTTGCCGATCACCCCCGCCTCGGCGACGGCGGGGTGCTCTGTCAGCACGTTCTCCACCTCGAACGGGCCGA
Organism: Mycobacterium sp.; assembly: GCA_049280695.1. Lineage (GTDB taxonomy): Bacteria > Actinomycetota > Actinomycetes > Mycobacteriales > Mycobacteriaceae > Mycobacterium. Next base: position 2,703 of record JBAPQQ010000034.1, on the reverse strand, counting down.
TCAGGTGACCCGACGACTTGATGACGTCGTCGGCGCGCCCGACGAACCAGTAGTACCCGTCGCTGTCACGCTTGGCCAGATCGCCGGAGAGATAGAGGTTGTCGGCGAAGCACTTTCGGTAACGTTCGTCCTCGTGCAGGTAGCCGCGGAACATCGACGGCCAGCCGGGGCGCAGCGCCAGCTCTCCTTCGACGTCCGGCTCGTCGATCACCGTGACGGTCCCGTCGTCGTTGCGAGTCACCAGGAATGCGTCGACGCCCGGCAGGGGCCGGCCCATCGAACCCGGCTTGATGTCGAATGCGGGCGTGTTGGCGACCATGATGCCGCCGGTCTCGGTCTGCCACCAGTTGTCGTGAATCGGTAAGCCCAGCACGCGTTTCCCCCACCACACGGCGTCGGCGTTCAGCGGCTCGCCGACGCTGGCGATGAACCGCAGCCGCGGAAAGCTGTACCGGGCCGCGACTTCGGGGCCGGCCTTGATCAACATCCGGATCGCGGTGGGCGCGGTGTACCAGACGGTGACGCCCTGGTCCTGCAGAATGCGGTACCACCGCTCGGCGTCGAACTCGGCCTCGTCGACGATCGACGTGACGCCGTGCAGCAGCGGGGTGATGATCCCGTACGAGGTGCCCGTCACCCATCCAGGGTCGGCCGTGCACCAATATGTGTCGTCGTCGTGCAGGTCCAGGGCGTAGAGCCCGGTGATGTAGTGCATGGCGACCGCGCCGTGGACGTGGATTGCGCCCTTGGGGGTGCCTGTGGTGCCGCTGGTGAAGTGGAGCAGGGCCGGGTCCTCGGCCGTGGTGTGCTCGACGGGCGCGGTGTCGTCGACGGCGTTCATGAAGTGCCAGAAGTTCAGCGTTCCGTCCGGATAGACACCGGCGTCGTCGTCGGCCTTCTCGTCGTCGACGACGAAGATGTGCCGGACCGACGTCAACTCGTCGCGGATCTTGGCGATCTTGCGGCGATAGATCCCGGCGGTGGTCACGAGCACGGTGGCCTGGCCGATACCGACGCGGGTGGCGATGGGTTCGGGCCCGAAGGCCGAGAACAGCGGCGAGACGACGCTGCCGTTGCGCAGGGCGCCGAGCATCGTGACGTACAGCTCGGGCCGCCGGCCCATGATGGTGAAAACCTTGTCGCCCTTGTCGATACCCAGCGAGCGCAACACGTTGGTGAACTGCCTGGCCATCCGAGCCAGCTCCCCGTAGCTGAAGTCACGCGAGTTCACCGCGCCGTCCCCGGTTTCCTCGGGGATGAACCGCAGCGCGGTCCGTGCGGCCGCCGGGCCCTCGGCGTGACGATCCAGCGCGGCGAACGCGATGTTGCATCCGCCGGGACCCATGCCGGCGCACAGTTCCGGCACGTCGGACCAGCGGAAGTCGGCACGGGTGGTCTCGTACTCGCCGAAGTTCGGCGGGAGCCGAACGTCCTCGGGCCCCTTGCGAATGACGTCCATGCCCGCCGCTAGTTCGTCTGCGAATCCAGCAGCCCGCGACGCACGGCGGGACCGATGTTGGCCATGACCTGCTGGAGCAGGGCGTCGTAGGCGGCCCCGTCGTTGACGAGGTCGTCTCGGCCCTGGTGGTGCAGGTAGGCGTCGAAGCGGCGGTCGATAGACCACTCCGCATAGATGGGCTCAGTGAATTCGGATCTCAAGAAGTCCCATGCGATGGCGTCGAGTTGTTGCGGTGTGAGTTGCCTGCGACCGGCTGGCGACATCGCGAAATCCCTTCGTCTCTTGTATCGCAATCCTGTCGTTACCGAGCCAACCGCAGATAGAGACAAAAGTCATCAAAATCAGGCTGTCAGAACGGTGGCGGTTTGTTGCGTTCGGCGACATAGGCGTCGTTGAGTTTTCGTTCTTCGCGGATACGGCGGGTGCGTTCAGCCGCGCGGGTGCGCGACCGTGTCGGCATCATGCCGCCCCGGGTGTTTGCCCGCGGACCTCGTGACTCTTGTTTCGGCAGCGCGGCACTCGTGGTGTCCCACGCTGGAAAGAAGATGCGACTGGCCGGCAGAGTCTTATACGTATGACCGCTCGGGCCGGTCCAGATCACCGTCCCGTCGGGCAGCTGTCGGTCCGCCCAGCCGTCGATACCCGTCCAAAACGTCTTGAGCAAGTGATGATAGTGATTACGCGAAGAACACTTCAGTCAAGAGGGCCGCCGATGCCCTGGAGTGGCGGGCGCTGCTCAGCGCGATCGGCGGGTATCGACGACCATGCCGGTTCTACCCATCGTCCGGCGGCATCGGCATGCGACCGATTTGCCGTGGTGCGGCCACCACCACTTCGGAGACCAAGCCCCACGCATGGACCACGCGCCGGTGGCGGACTGTCCATCGTTGGTCCAGCAGTTGGTCCAGCTGGATAGGTCGGCAGCCTCCCAGCAGCTGTGGTGCGCGTCGCCACACCATCGTCCACAATCCCGATATCACTCGTTCGAATCCCGTGATTCCGGGCCGGAGGCTAACCAGGCACACCAGCCCTTCATCGGTAAGGATCCGTTCGAAATCATCCAGCACCGCAACGATGTCAGAGTCGTCGAGCAAATCGAAAACGTACGCGGAGACGATCCTGTCGGCGGTATTGGTGTCGACAGGCACCGGCAACGACCCATCGACCAGGCGCACTTGTGCACGGTCACCCCACGCCGCGAGCCGCTTCGTCGTCAAGGCGACCATTACTGGGCTGACATCAAC
>JBAPQQ010000033.1:0-2293 GCA_049280695.1 Mycobacterium sp. | reverse complement strand
GCGCAGGGCGGGCCGGAGGCCACCACCGCTGCGTCGATGGCCAAGTCGTATGCCTGTCGCGCGGCGGTCGACGTCGTCGGCAAGGCGATGCAACTGCACGGCGGCATCGGATACACGTGGGAGAGCGGCATCCACGTCTACCTGAAACGCGCCGCGCTCAATCGTTCGCTCTTCGGCTCGCCCGCGGAGCACCGGAGAAATCTCGCACAGCGGTACCTAGCAACCAATCAGGAGTAACGAACATGGGTGTCCCCGTTTACAAACGCATACTCGACCTCTTCGAGGCGGAGGGCGTCAACACGCTGTTCGGCATCCCGGACCCGAACTTCGTGCACATGTTCTCGGAGGCCGACGCGCGCGGTTGGTCGGTGGTGGCGCCGCACCACGAGCTGAGTGCCGGTTTCATGGCCGAAGCTGCCTCACGCATGACGGGCAAGCCCGGCCTGTGCATCGGCACGCTCGGGCCCGGTGTGGCCAACATCGCCGGAGCGATGATGTGCGCGTACGTGGAGAATTCGCCCGTGATCTTCCTCGGCGGCCAGCGCGCCCGCATCACCGAGCGGCGGGTGCGCCGTGGCCGGATCCAGTTCGTCCAGCAGGAAGGGCTTTTCACCCCGTCGGTGAAGTACAGCTCGTCGATCGAGTACGCCGACCAGACCGATGAGATCGTCAGGGAGGCGATCCGCCGCGCGCTGTCCGGCACACCCGGGCCGAGCTACATCGAGTACCCGTCGCACGTGATCCTCGAGGAGCTCGACGTCCCGGATCCGTTGCCGCCGAACCGCTATCGCCTCGTCGATCAGGGAGCGGGTGGCCGCGAGGTTGCCGAGGCGGCCAAGCTGATCCGTGCAGCACAGAGTCCAATACTGCTGGTCGGCCACGGCGTGCACACGTCGCGAACCGGCGCGGCAGTCAAAAAGCTCGCCGACCTGATGGCCTGCCCGGTCATCCAGACCTCGGGAGGCACCTCGTTCATCGCCGGGCTCGAGGATCGCACGTTCGCGTACGGCTTCTCGCCGTCGGCCGTCGAAGCGGTGGTGAAATCCGATCTGTGCGTCGCGCTCGGCACCGAGCTCGGCGAGCCCGTCCACTACGGCAAGACCCGGCACTGGGCCGAGAACAATGCCACCCGCAAATGGGTGTACGTCGAGCAGGATCCGACGGCGATCGGGGTGAACCGGCCGATCGACGTGCCGCTCGTGGGTGATCTGCGCGGCGTCGTCCCACAGCTGGTCGAGGCATTGAGGGACGAGCCCCGTCAGCCGGCGCCCGATCTGGACCTGCTGGTCAAGAAGGACGCAGCAGAGCTGGCGGAGCTGGCCGACACCGCGCCGACTGGCCGGACGCCCGTCCATCCCGCACGCTTCGTCGTCGAGGCGACCAAGGCGTTTCCCAAGGACGGGATCATGGTGCGCGACGGCGGCGCCACCGTGATCTTCCAGTGGACCTATTCGCAGGCCAAGCCGCACGACGTGATCTGGAACCAGAACTTCGGCCACCTCGGCACCGGACTGCCCTACGCCGTCGGCGCCTCGGTCGCCGAGGGCGGCAAGCGCCCGGTCATGCTGTTGACCAGCGATTCCGCGTTCTTGTTCCACATCGCTGAATTGGAGACGGCCGCGCGACTGAACCTGCCCCTGGTGTGTGTCGTGGGCGTCGACCATCAGTGGGGCCTGGAAGTCGGGGTCTACAAACGCACTTTCGAGCAGCCGTCACCGCAGCCCGGCGTGCACTGGAGCAAGGAGGTGCGCTTCGACAAGATCGCCGAGGGATTCGGCTGCCATGGCGAATACGTCGAGAAGGAAGACGACATGGGCCCGGCGATCGAGCGCGCGTACGCCAGCGGCAAGACTGCCGTCGTCCATGTCTGCATCGACCCGAAAGCGAACTCCGAGGAGATGCCGAAGTACGACGAGTTCCGAACGTGGTATGCAGAAGGCACGCAGTAAAAGGAGATTGCCATGCGCGAATATCTGAAGTTCTACATCGACGGCAAGTGGGTCGACCCGGTCGAGCCGAAGACCCTCGACGTCGACAACCCGACCACCGAACAGGTGTCCGGGCGGATCTCGATCGGCAGCGCGGCCGACGTCGACAAGGCCGTGAAGGCGGCACGCAAGGCCTTCGCCACCTATTCGCAGACCAGCCGCGAGGAGCGACTGGACTTGCTGCAGGAGATCCTTGCCGAGTACCAGAAGCGCGCCGGCGACCTGGCCGACGCGGTGAACGAGGAGATGGGCGCGCCGCCCTCGCTCGCGTCCGGCCCACAGGTGAGCATGGGCATGGGCCACCT
>JBAPQQ010000032.1:0-5011 GCA_049280695.1 Mycobacterium sp. | reverse complement strand
GGGAAGAACAACGTCGGCACTCCGTAGCCGTCGGCGTTGACGACGCGCTGGTGGTCGGTCATCACCTCGTCGCTTGTCGTGGGGTCGGCGATCGCCTGGTCGACCAGCCCGGCGTCGAAACCGATTTCTCCGAGAAGCACTCGGGCAACGGCCTTTTCATGCGGCTTATGACCTTCGACGTGCAGTGCGCGCGCCGCGCGTTCGTACCAGGCATCAAGGTCGGCCATCGACTGGCGGCGCAGCAGTGCACCGATGCGCATCATCGACCAGCCATAGGACCACTCCCGCTCCCACGGGTGCTTCTTGCCTTGCTCGCGGTTGATCTCCTCGAGGCTGAAGAAGCGCCAGTTCACCGTGAGCCCGGTCAGATCGCGTACTTCACGGATCCACCGTGACGTCTGATACGCGTACGGGCACATGATGTCGAAGTGAAAGTCGATGGAATCGGGACGAGTGTTCACATCGTGAACCTCAGGTTGCGGGCGGCGCGCTCACCGAGTTCGCGGTCGCCCTTCCAGGTCTCGTCCACGCTCCGCGTTGTCGGCTTGTCCATGGACCACTCCTCACCGGCCGCCTATGTAGGGGCACGCCTTAGCATCACACCGGGGGATTTGTCTGCCAACCACTTTCATCAAGCCGGCGCGGCCTGGTCCAAGAAGGCCGATGTTTCCTATTCTCTGGAGGTTGTCCGTGGAAGGAGCTACCGATTGAGCACGCATGAAGTGAAGATGATCATCCTGTCGACCGACGACTTGGATGAGTCGATCCTGTTCTACAGCGACACTTTGGGGCTACCGCTGAAGTGTCGCGACGGTGACCCTTTCGCAGCCCTCGACGGCGGGTCGGTCACCGTCGCGCTGGCGACCGCGGTCGACCATCCGATACCCGGGCAGGTCGTCGTCGGGATCAAGACCGGCGACGCCGACGCCGCCGCGCAGGCGGTAGAGGCCAGCGGTGGTGGCATCGTCAAGAGCCCGTACGACGACGCGCATGAACGCCGCGCTGTCGTCTACGACAACAAGGGCAACGGCCTGGTCTTCTACAGTCCACTGCCCCGCTAAGGGACGCCCCCGCCGACCGTCGGGAGACGGTCTTGTCCAGGTCGTCACGCCTGCGCGGCAAGTTGACTCTGGACCCAATCGCTCACTTCTGTCGAGTGGATCGCGCGTGCGCTTCTCAGCGAGGGCCAGCCACGACGAGTCGCCCTGGGATGTAACAGATTCAGGCTTCTGCGAGCACCCCGACCAGTCCGAGCATCACGATGACACCCGGCAAGACGTTCGTGACCTGGTGCGCGACGACGCTCGCGATCAGTCCGCCGGAGTACAACCGCGCCAACGCGATCGGGATCGCCACCACCAGGAGCAGTGGGAGCCGAGCGAATTCCAGATGGGCCAGCGCGAACACCACCGTGCTCACCACCAGCGCGACCCACTTCCCCCAGCGGCGCTCGAGAGCACCCCAGAGCATTCCGCGATAAACGACCTCTTCGCAAAACGGCGCGACGAACACCACGATGAGACAGACGATCACCGCGACCGGCCAGGAGGCGTGCACACCGCCGAAGACCGCACTGACGGCGGAGTTGGCGTCCGGCCCGACGATTGCGACGTATATCGCCGCAGCGGGCAGGCTGATCACCAGCCCGCCGAAACCGAACGCCAGGCCCAGCCCCACACTGCGCCACGACCAGTGCAGCCGCAGATCGGTTCGCGGCCCGTTCCCCCGCCATTTCGTGATGAGCACCACCAATCCGGCGGCGACCACCCCTGGTGCCGCCACCGCGAACGCAAGCTGCCACGCTGCGACCTGACCGCCGCCCGCGTACAGCAGAACGAACGCGACGGAGACGAGCGAATACACGAGTTGGACCACCAGGAAAGCGCCCAGACCCCAACGGGCACCGATGCTCGTTTGGTCGTGCCGCGCTTCCATGCCGTGGCTTTACAGGGTGTTCTCGATGTCGTTCTTCAGCGCTTCGGCCTGGGTCCCGAAGACCGCCTGGACGCTGTTGCCGACCTCGACGACGCCCGCGGCTCCGAGGTTGCGCAGCCGGGCCTGATCCACCTTGCTCGTGTCGACGACCTCCATGCGCAGACGAGTGATGCAGGCGTCGACGTTCACCAGGTTCTCCCGACCGCCGAACGCTGCGATGATCTGCTCGGCCCTGCCGTCGGTGACGTTTGCTTCCTCCTCCGCCTCGAACTCGGCTTCCGGCTCGCGGCCCGGAGTTCTCAAGTTCCACTTCGTGATCGCGAACCGGAACAGCACGTAGTACACGACCGAGAACGCCACGCCCATGACGATCAGCAGGGGAATGTTCTTCGCGGCCGGCGCCGTGCCGTAAAGGAGCAGGTCGATCAACCCTGCGGAGAACGAGAACCCCAGATGGATGTCGAGCAGGTATGCGATCGCCAACGACAGCCCGGTGAGCACGGCGTGAATCAGGTACAGCGGGAAGGCCACGAACATGAACGCGAACTCCAGCGGTTCGGTCACCCCGGTGAGGAAAGCGGTGAGCGCGGCGGCCGACAGAATCCCGAATGCGAGCTTTCGTTCGCGCTTGTTCGCGACGTGGATCATCGCCAGGGCGGCGCCGGGCAGGCCGAACATCAGGATCGGGTAGAACCCCGATGTGAGAATTCCCGCCGACGGGTCGCCGGCCGCGAACCGGGTGAGTTCACCGGTGACGACGTCCCCGTCGGGGGTCTGATAGTCGCCGTAGATGAACCACACGTACGAGTTCGGGATGTGGTGCAGCCCGAGCGGAATCAGCATGCGGTTGGCGAATCCGTAGACGAACGCGCCCAACGCGCCCGAGGCGCCGATGAACCTGCCCAGGCTCGTCAGTCCCGCATCGAAGAGCGGATAGAAGTAGCTCATCGCGAACGCGATGAACAGACATACCACCGACACCGCGATGGGAACGAAGCGTCTGCCGCCGAAAAACCCCAGATAGGAGGGCAATTGGATGGTGTGGTAGCGGTCGAACAGCCACGCCGTCACCAGGCCGACCACTATTCCCGCGAACACGCTGTAGTTGATCTGCGCCTGCTCGCCGGCTTTGTCGACCTGGCCCGCCAGCACGATCGGCGACATGGTCTTGAACACCGCCTGCACCACCAGGTACCCCACAGCGGCCGACAGCGCGGTCGAACCGTCCGCCTTTTTCGCGAATCCGATGGCCACGCCGACGGCGAACAGGAGAGGCAGGTTGGTGAACAGCGCATCGCCGGCAGCGCTCATCGCCTTGAAGAACGGCCCGACGACGGGAGCCTTGATTCTGCCCAGCAGATCGTCCTGGCCCAGCCGCAGCAGGATACCCGCCGCGGGCAGCACCGCGATCGGCAGCATCAGGCTCTTGCCCAGTCGTTGCAGCTGTCCGAAGCCGGGAATGTGCAGGCCCGATCTACGTTCTGCGCCTTGTGGTTTCGTGGTGCCGCTCATCCCCGGTCGCCCTCCTCTGCCACTGACGCCGCCTGCCGCCGAAGTTCAGCGGAAGCTTAGACCAGTATTCGGTGCGCCTGTCGATGTCGACTACTTATCCTTAGGTGTGAGCAAGACGCCCGTCCTCGCCCCCGTCGAGGGCCGCGCCGTCGCACTGTCCGACGTTCCCGACCCGGTCTTCTCGGCCGGCATGGTGGGATACGGCGCCGCCGTCGATCCGCCGCGCAGAATGATCGACGCGGTGGCTCCGGTCGGCGGCAAGATCCTGAAGCTGCTGCCGCACGCCTACATCGTCGTCACCCCCGACAACGTGGGCGTACTCGTGCACCTCGGGATCGACACCGTGCGGCTCGACGGCCGGGGCTTCACCCCCCGCGTCACGGAGGGGGACGCCGTCAGCGCCGGCCAGGTCGTCATCACCTACGACGTCGCGTCGGTCGAGGCCGCAGGATTGAATCCCGTCGTCCCGGTTGTGGTGATGGACGAACGCGAACCCGGCAACGTCGTGCCTTCCGACGCTGTCACGGCGGGCGCTCGAATCGTCTGCGGAGCAACTCTATTCACCGCCATCAAGTAGATGGAAGTCATCATCGTGGCCGACCCGCCTGCGATCGCCGCCATCGTCGCCGACGCAATCGGTGCCCTGCTGCGTCGCAAGCCGACTGCCGTCCTCGGCCTCGCCACCGGATCGTCCCCACTGGCGATCTACGACGAGCTGGCCTCTCGCTGCGACGCCGGGCGAATCTCGTTTCAGCAGGCTCGCGCCTTCACGCTCGACGAATACGTCGGCCTGCCCGCCGATCATCCGCAGCGGTACCGCAACGTCATCGACGCCGTCTTCGTGTCGCGGGTCGACTTCGCCCGCGGCGCGGTCCGCAGTCCGGACGGACTGGCGGTCGACATCCCGGCCGCGTGTGCCGAGTACGAGAGTGCGATTCACCGAGCGGGCGGCATCGACCTGCAGCTGCTCGGGATCGGCACCGACGGGCATATCGCGTTCAACGAACCCGGCTCGTCGCTCGCATCCCGGACGCGCGTCAAGACGCTGACCGGGCAGACCCGTGCCGACAATGCCAGGTTCTTCGACGGAAACATCGACTCGGTGCCCACGCGCGGCCTGACGCAGGGCCTGGCGACCATCTTGGACGCACGCCACATCGTCCTGGTGGCTACCGGCCGCCGCAAGGCCGAAGCTGTGCACCAGCTGGTCGAAGGGCCGGTGAGCGCCATGTGGCCGGCGACCGTCTTGCAACATCACCCACATGTGACGGTGCTACTGGATGACGGTGCCGCGCAACGGCTTCAGCTTGCCGAGTACTACCGTGAAGCCTACCGTTGCAAGCCGGACCGGCAAGGCATCTGAGGTCGACCATGCTGCTGACGGCCGAAACAGTCCTGACCGGTCGGGAACTGCTGCGGCCGGGGTGGATCGAGATCGCCGGCGGCACAGTGCATGCCATCGGCGCGGGTCCACCGCCGAGACCCGCGGACCGCGACCTCGGCGAGGTGACGGTGGTGCCGGGTTTCGTCGACACCCATGTTCACGGCGGGGCCGGGGCGAACT
>JBAPQQ010000031.1:0-1685 GCA_049280695.1 Mycobacterium sp. | reverse complement strand
CCACAGCACCGGTCAGGACCGCCGGAACGAGCAGTGCGCCGTCCGCCGCCCAGCGCAGCCGCCACAGCAACGATGCCGCAACCGCCAGCGCGGCACCCATGATCCCTACCGCCACCATGACGGCCGTCTCCGCGCTCACCCGGACGAAGTGCTTGGCGGCGTACTGCGCCAAAGCCGTGGACACGTTCTCGACCACGGGTCCGTACCGTTCGGCGGTGCCCGCCGGCATCAGTACCAGGATGTCACCGTCGACGATGTTGTGGCCGGTCAGCGACACGTCGGACGCCAACGCCGAGATACCCGCTGCGCGAGCGAATTCATATGCCGCGGAGGGTAATTCGGCTGCACCACGTCCGCGTAACACCTTGTTGATGGCAGCGACGGTGGGTTCGGCCAGAGTGCTCAGCGGTGCCACCGCGGGCAGTACGAGGTCGATCTGATGGGAGTCGCCGGCCAGGATCGAGACCCGGCAGGACGGCGGGACGGCCGGAGGGGCGGCCGCATGCGCCGGCGTGGCCGCCGGCGTGCGAAAAGTCGTCACCGCCTGTCCCGGGGTGCGTCGGTGGTGGCTGCGAAGTGCTCGGCGATGGCCGCGGCGATTTCGACCATCTTGCGCTGCGTCTTGGGGGCCATCTCCGAGGACACGTCGATCACCCCGCCCGGCCGCAGATGTGCATCGAACGGCACCTCGATCACCACCTGGCCGCGGCTGGCGAACTGTTGCACCAGGATGTTCCGCGTGCGCTTGTCGGCGTGCCCGTCGGAGTCGTTGAGCACCACCACGGTCCGGTGCAGCAGCCCGGTGAGGCCGCGGTTGGCCAGCCACTCCATGGTCTGTCCGGCCGCCGCCGCCCCGTCGACCCACGGCGAGGAAACCACGATCAGCGCGTCGAGGTCGCGCAGCACCTCCTGGGTGACCGGGCTGTCCATGGTCGAGCCGCAGTCGATGATCGAGATCGTGAAGTGGCGGTCCAGCCGCGCCGAGGCCTCTCGGTAGATCGCGGGATCGAGCACCCGACGGCGCGCTGTCGACGCCTCGCCGGCGAGGACGAACAAGCCGGCCGAGTTGTTGCCGACACGGCTGCGCACATCGGCGAACGTGTCCAGGTGATCGTCGGCGGCCAGCTCCCAGTACGAGCCCGCGGCGTGCGGGTCGACCCGGCTGCCGAGCTTGCCGAACGACGTGTCCGCGTCGATCGCGACCACCCGGTCGTCCTGACGGACCTCGGCGAAGACCGACCCGACACAGGCCGCGATCGTCGTCTTGCCCACACCGCCTTTGCCGAGCACGCCGATCTTGTAATGGCCGCGCAGCAGCGAGCGGATCTTCGCCTCCAGCGCGGCCTGGCGCAGCTCGTCGGGGGACTGTCCGAGGTTCACCGTCCCGAACGTCGCCTTGTACACAATGCGCCGCCAACCTTTGCCGGGCGGCGGCTTGCGGGTGGGTACGAGCTCGCTGGTGCGGATGGAGTCGACGTACGACCAGTTGGTGGGTGGTGTCGGCGGTTCCTGCCAGCGCGGTGCGGGCTGCCAGCCCGGCCCGGGGCGTGGGCCCGGGGCCGTCTGTTCGCGAGGAGGCGACCATGCCGGCGAACGGTCCGGACGGCCGGGATTGAACAGCCGCGCCGTTTCGGCCGAGTGCGGCCCGGACAGAGGCCCCGGCTGACGGCTGGGCGGCGGATAAT
>JBAPQQ010000030.1:0-4755 GCA_049280695.1 Mycobacterium sp. | reverse complement strand
GGTGCGCCGCCCGCTGACCTCCAGGTGCTGTTCCCGTACGCCGACGGCAGTGCGCTGGTGGGCGCCATCGGGTATGCGCTGAACTCCGTCATCGCCACCTACCCGGAGCACGAGGCGGAAATCCGTGCCACGCTCACGCCCCGTGGTGAAGACATGGTCGACAAGGTCAAAGAGCAGTGCGTCGCCGAGACTCTCTTCAACTTCATGTTCCGGCACCTGCAGCCCTACTTCAACAGGGACATCTACCAGTTGGTGAACGAGGAACCGTTTCGCAGCCTGTTCGAGATGCAGCGCATCGGCCGCTACAAACCCGACGCACCGGTGCTGATCGTCTCCAACCGCTACGACCCTTTGGTGCCGTGGACGGGCGCCAATCAGCTGGGCCGCGACTGGTGCGCGCAAGGCGCCGACGTCCAGTTCTGGACGAACGAGGAGCCGCCGTTCCTCAACAAGGCGATGGTCAACCACGCGCTGCCCATGCTCGTCGACGGCGAACGGGCAATGCAGTGGATCGCCGACCGGTTCAACGGCGCACCGACGACACCCAACTGCGGCGAGTTCTGATCTGCGCCGAAATTGCGTTCCACGTGGTGCCCACTCGCACTTTTCTGCGCGGAACGCAATTTCGGCGACCGGGCCGACCGGGCCGACCGGGCCGACTAAGGCGACCGAGGCGCCTCGGCGGCGCGGTGAACGGCGGCGACGATGCTCTGGTAGCCCGTGCAGCGGCAGAAGTTGCCGGACAGTCCTTCGCGGATCTCGTCCTCGGTGGGATGCGGGTTCTCGTTCAGCAGCGCGGTGATCGACATGACGAAACCCGGTGTGCAGAAACCGCATTGCAGCCCGTGGCAGTCGCGCAGTGCCGACTGCACCGCTGACAGCTCACCGTCAGCAGACGCGATCCCTTCGACCGTCGTCACCTCGGTGCCCTCGGCCTGCACGGCGAACATCAGGCACGACCGGATAGCCGCACCGTCCACAAGTACCGTGCACGCGCCGCAGGCGCCGTGTTCGCAACCCAGATGAGTGCCGGTCAGCCCGCAGCGCTCCCGCAGGAAGTCCGCCAGCGTCACCCTGGGCTCGACGATGGCCTCCGTCTGGTGACCGTTGACCGAAAGCCGGACCGGCCGCTCATGCATTGATCGCCTCCGTGCTTGCTTCGTTCCAGGCACGTGCCGCCAGCGCGGCGCCGACCCGGCTGCGGTAACTGGCCGACCCTTGCAGGTCGGAGGGGATGTCGTCGAGCCCGGTCATGGCGAGTTCGCCGACCTCGCCGGCGTCCACGTCGCCGACCGGCCGGCCGGTGACCGCGGCCTCGGCTTCGGTCGCACGCCTGGGCGTAGAGCCAAGGCCCAACAAGCCGATGGCACACCGGGTTATCCGATCCTCGTCGTCGAGGGCAACCGCCGTGACCACCCCGGCGATCGCGAAATCCCCGTGGCGACGGGCGAACTCCTGCACCGCGAAGCCACACCGCCCCGTCCACACCGGGAACCGCACGCCGGTGAGGATCTCGTCGGGCTCGAGAGCGGTCTCCCACAGCCCGGTGAAGAACTCCGCCGCGGGAATCTGCCGTTGGCCCGACGGTGACACCGCGTCCATCTCGGCATCGAGCGCCAACGCGACGGCCGGATATTCGCCCGCCGGGTCCGCATGCGCGATCGAGCCGCCGAGCGTGCCGCGCGTGCGGATCTGGAAATGGCCGATGTACGGCGTGACCCGGGTGAGCAGCGGTACCGCGGAGGCCACCCCGTCGTCGGCGCCGACTGCGGCGTCAGTGCTCCCGGCGCCGATCCGCACCGCCCCGTCTTGCCGCTCGATGCCTTTCAGCTCGTCAAGGCGCGAGACGTCGATCAGGTGGTCGAAGAACGCCAACCGCAGTGCCAGCATCGGTACCAGACTCTGCCCGCCGGCCAAAACCTTTGCCTCGTCGCCGAATTCGGCGAGCATCTGGGCGGCGTCGGCGACACTGTCGGGCCGGTGGTAGTCGAACGGCGCAGACTTCATGACCGCCGGCGGCCCAACAGGTAGCCGATCACGATGCCGAGGATCATCCCGGCCCCCACTGGCGGGACATGCCTCTTGGCCAGCGGCACGGCCACCAGGCTGAGCAGGTTCACCGCGTCCGGCTGGGAGGTGGCCGAAACCGCCTGCGGCTGCGGCATTTCAGACGCACCGGGCGGGGCAGCGCTCGCCAGCACGTCAGCCTCCAACCGCTCGGCGAACTGCCCGATCAGCTTGGTGGCCACGTCCGAGAGCACCCCCCGGCCGAACTGCGCGGCCTTGCCGGAGATGGTGAGGTCGGTGGTGAGCACACACGATGTGCTGTCGCCCTCGTCCTTGAGTTCGGCGGTGACGATCGCCGACGCATGGCCCTGACCGCGAGTCTCCTTGCCGCTGGCGGTGATCACTGCTCGGCGCGCGCCGGCATCCCGTTCGTCGAAGGCCGCTTTGCCTTTGTACTGCACGGTGATCGGACCGACTTTCACCTTGACGACGCCGGTGAAGTCGTCGCCGTCGACCGACAGCAACTGGGCGCCGGGAATGCACGGCGCGACCCGCTCGACGTCGGTGAGCACCGCCCAGGCCTGGTCGACCGAAACCGGCACCCTGAATTCGTTGACTAACTCCACATTCGGTCCTTTACCTGGTTGCTTGTTCGATCAAATCGACGATCACCGCCGGAGTCGCCGGCAATCGGGTGAGCGTCACGCCCAAGGGCGTCAGAGCGTCGTTGATAGCGTTGATCACGGCCGGCGTCGAGCCGATCGCGCCGCCCTCACCGACACCCTTGTAGCCGCCGACGCCCGGCCCGGGAATCTCGATGTGCCCGAACTCGATCGACGGGACTTCGGTGGCGGTGGGCAGCAGGTAGTCGACGAACGTCGACGCGAGCGGGTTGCCGTCCTCGTCGTAGGCGAGGTCCTCCAACAGCGCGCCGCCGATGCCTTGCACGGTGCCGCCGGCGATCTGGCCCTCGACCACGTTCGGATTGATCATCGGGCCGACGTCCTCGCTGACGATGTAGCGCGTCAGTTTGACGTGGCCTGTCTCGACGTCGACTTCGCACGTGCAGGCGTGGGTGGCGTTCGCCCAGTGGATCGGCGCGTGGGAGGTGAACCGCGCGGTGGCCTCCAGCAACGCGGATGTCCCGTGCGGCAGGTGGTGGGGCTCGTAGTAGGCGCGGTAGGCCAGGTCGGCGAAGCTGACGCTCTGTGGAGGGTTTTCGCGGACCGTGGCCCGCGACCCCCCGAGCTCGATCTCGGATTCGCTCACGCCCAGCCGATGGGCCGCCATCGTGACGATCTGCTTGCGCAGCATCTCCCCGGCCTCCGCGACCGCCCCGGCCGTCATCGGACCACTGCGGCTGCCCTGGGAGCCGGCTCCGTAGGGCGTCACCGCCGTGTCACCCTGGATGGTGGCGACGTCGTCGATGTCCGCACCGAGCGCGTCGGCCGTCAACTGCACGACCGTGGTCTCGATGCTGTTGCCGCTCGAACCGCCGTTCACGTAGACGTTGACCTTGCCGGTCGGTTCCAACCGGATCGTCGCGCCCTCGGTGGCAAGGTGCCCGGTCGCGGCTCCGGTGGGCTCGACGTACGCCGAAAAGCCGAGTCCGATGTAGCGGCCCTGGGCCAGCGCCTCTTGCTGTTCCTTGCGGAACCCCTCATGGTCGAGGATCTTCACGGCCTGCTCGAACGTATCGGCCGGGGCGACGTGGTCGTAGGGCATCCCGTTGGGGTTGGTGTAGGGCATCTCGTCGCCGCGCAGGATGTTGCGTCGGCGCAGCTCGACGGGATCCAGGCCGATCTTGCGCGCCGCGATGTCGAAGAGGATTTCCCGCGCGAGGGTTTCATACTGCCAGGGTCCGCGGTAGGCGGCGAGCCCGGCGGTGTTGGAGAACACCGTCTTGTAGTCGAAGCTGGCTCTTGGGACGCGGTAGGGCCCCGGGAAGAACATGCCGATCGCGGCGGTGGTCAACACCGGGTACGGCGTGGGATACGCGCCCACGTCCTGGATGAAGTCGATGTCGACGGCGAGAATCTTGCCGTCGTCATCGAGCGCCATCCTGACGGTGCCGTCCACATGCCGTGCCTGCCCGGCCGACATCAGGTTCTCGCGGCGGTCCTCGATCCATTTCAGCGCCGCGGGCACCTTGCGGGCGGCCAGCATGATGCACATGTCTTCTCGCATCGGCACGACCTTCTGGCCGAAGCCGCCGCCAGTGTCGCGCACGATCACCCGGACCCCCTGCGCGGGGATCCCGAGCAGCCGAGCGCAGAATGCACGCAGCTCGTGCGGGGTCTGGGTGGACGCCCAGATGGTCAGTTCCTCTGCGGCCGCCGACCACTCGACGACCATGCCCCGCGTCTCGATCGGCACCGGAGCATAGATCTGCTGGTAGACGTTCGCGGACACGACGTGCGGAGCAGAGTCGAAGACCTGTTCGTCGGGCGGTGCGCCGGAGAGGCCACCGGCCACGTTGTGCGGGTAGGCGTCGTGGACGTGGACGTCGGACGTTTCGGCCCTGGTGAAGTCGGCGATCGCGGGCAGTGGTTCGTAGTCGACGTCGACGAGCTCGATCGCGTCCTCGGCGATGTAGCGGTTGTCCGCGACGACCAGCGCCACCGGGTCGCCGACGAACTTCGCCTCGCCGTGCGCCAGCGGCGGTCGCGGGGTGTCGGGGACGTCCCGGCCGGCGACGGCGTGCCAGGCCTCCTGGACGTCCGGGTTCAGATCGGCGGCGGTGAACAC
>JBAPQQ010000029.1:0-5379 GCA_049280695.1 Mycobacterium sp. | reverse complement strand
CCGATCTCCGTGCGCACGACCTTGCGTAGCAGCTCGTTCGTGGTCGAGGCGAGCTGTTCGTAGTAGTCCCCGATGGCGTCCAGGACCTTCTTGCGCAACACCGGGTCGACGACGTCGGGCGTCGCGTCGTCGAGACGGTCGACGAGGTTGCGAAGAGTCTCGATCGCTGCGCGCTGTCTGGCTTCGGCTCGTTCCAGCATCTCGTCCGACAGGTTCGACGCGCGCTCCGCTACAGTTCTTTTCTCATTGTTCTCGGCCATGACCGCGCTCCTCGGATTTGAATCCCGCAGTGACACTCTGGTATCCAGAATGCGCTCGGATCACGGCACTGGGTAGGGGCCGATGGTCACTGATTCGTGGCGATCGCTCAGCCTCCGCCGCAGCGACCCGTCCGCCGTTCTATCCCATCCGCTGTGTGAGGCGGACGCTGTTACCTGACGGATCACGGAATCCGCAATCGACGCCGTACGGCATCTGGTGCGGCTCCTCGGTGAACTCGACGCCGCGGGCCTTCAACATTTCGTAAGTCGCCTGACAGTCCTCGGTCGTCAGGAACACAGTGCCGGCAAAGCCCCTGGCGACGACATTGAGTACTTCCGCGCGCGTCGTCTCGTCCATTACCGGCGGCCCTGGCACCGCCATCAGCACTATCGAGACATCGTCCTGCCCGGGTGGTCCGACGGTCAACCACCGGAAATTGCCAAGTTCCGGCAGCGAGACATCCTCGCGGACTTCCATACCGACCTTCTCGGTCCAGTAAGCGCATGCAACCTCTTGGTCGTGAACCCATAGCTGGGCGCTGGCGATTCTGATCATGCACCCGACGCTACGAAAGCGATCCGCCGTCCGTCTTCTTCCCGTGTGCTGTCTTGACTCGGCTGTCTGCCGGTGGCCGAGTGTCGCGCTGCAGAATGCAACTCGGCACCCGGGCATATATCGCCGCCGGCGGCATGCTTGCGCGGTACGCCGAGGGAGGCATGCCGTACACCCGGGCGAAGCTCGTCGTGAACGACCCGACACTTGCCAGCCCGACCATTACGCAGATATCGGCCACCGACCGGTCGGTGTACCGCAACAGCGCGGCCGCCCGCTCCAACCGGCGGGTCTGCAGATAGGCGCGCGGCGATTCGCCGAACGTCCTGGTGAACATCCGGCTGAAATGCGCCCTCGACAGTCCTGCGGCAGAAGCGAGGTCGTCGACCGTGATCGGTTCGGCGTAGCGGGCATCCACCAGGTCCTTGGCCCGCAACAAGTACCGGGCCGCAGGCGGCTGAGGCATAAAATCAGTATGGCGTGCTCGCGGAAGCAATGCCCCAGGCAGTACGTTGATAGAGCGGACGAGTTGGCCGGGCGGCCGCGGGCGGTCGCAATACCGCTCGAGGAAAGTCCGGACTTCACAGAGCAGGGTGATTGCTAACGGCAATCCGAGGTGACTCGCGGGACAGTGCCACAGAAAACAGACCGCCACCGTTCGCGGTGGTAAGGGTGAAACGGTGCGGTAAGAGCGCACCAGCATTCCGGGTGACCGGAATGGCTCGGTAAACCCCACCCGAAGCAAGGCCAAGAGGCCGCGACGAAAGCCGCGGCTGCGCGTGCATCCGAGGGCTGCTCGCCCGAGCACGCGGGTAGGCCGCTCGAGGCACCCGGCGACGGTGTGCCCAGATGGATGGTCGCCGCCGCGCCCCCGGGCGCGGAACAGAATCCGGCTTACAGGCCAACTCGTCCGCCCCCGTACGTGTCTACGAAGTCTGCTTGCCGACCGCCTTCGCCAGCGCCTTCAGCGCGGGCCGCAATTCCTCCCGGCAGCGACGCGCCAGCTCAGCCTCGCGCTCGTAGAGCAGCCCGTACGTGAACGTGTCCTCACCGGCGGCGTGCGCGGCCTCGGCCTGCTGCGCCAGATGGGTACGGCTGACCACACTGTCCTGGTGATCGCCGAGCAGCGACTGGATAGTCTTCGCTGCCTCGGACACCTTCTTCGCGCCCGTCGCCGCGGCGGTGTAGCGCAACCGTTTGGCGCCCTTGCGAATTCGGTGCAGCGCCTCGTCGCGGTGCTCGATCTCGGCCTTGTCGGCGCGCTTGGCCTGCTTACGCACCCGCCGGTACCCCGACTCGACCGTCGCGTCCGACGACGACTCCTCGCCGTCGGCAGCGGGAGCCGGTTCCGCAGCGACCAGGCCCTCCAGCGCGTCGAGTAGCCGGAAGTAGCGCTGAGAACGCATGGCCGCCAAGGACTTTCGCCACCCGGACCGGTACCGTCGGCGCGCACCGTCGACCAGCCGCTGATGCACGGGCCCCCGCACCAGCTCAGAGGGCAACTCGCCGATCGCCTCCTCGTAGCGTTCGGCGAGCACTTCGGCGTCCCGCGCGAGCCCCAGCACGCTGGCCAGCTGGCGCAGCTCGTCCAAAATCCACGCGTCGTCGGACAACCCGAACGCCGACTCCGACGCCTGCAGCAGACTGCGGATCTTTCGCGTGGTCACCCGCATCTGGTGCACCGAGTCGTAGACGTCGGCACGCACGGCGCGATCCCACGCCAGCAGGTTCTGGACTTCCTCGACCACCGCCCGGTGCACCGGATCGTCGACGGCAGGCGCCGGAACCGCAGGCGTCGACCCGTCCAGCACCCGCGCCAGCTTCGACCCGTGTCCCGCCGGCTGCGCACCCGCGTCGAGCAGCCTGTTGGCCAACCGGTCCAACAGCTGGCGGGCGCCGTCATTCCCTGCGGCGTTCTCGGACAGCTCGAGTTCCCATTCCCGCCAATGCAATACGTCATCGGCGCCTTCTGCCCACCCGCTCACCTGGTCGTCGGCGAACTCCGCCAGGGCATCGCCGTCCGCGTCGTGCAACGTCTCGACGGTGCGGCTCGTCGTGATCCGTGCGACAGCCTCCAAAGGCCGGTCGCGCACGATCGCCAGCACCACATCACGGAGCTCGAAAGGCACCTCGTCGCCCTCGCCCAGTGCGGCGCGCACCTCGGTCCGCGTTTCCGGCCCCGCGGGCAACTTCAGATGCCACCCTGCGTCCGACCCACCCGTGCGGCGGCGCAATGTGATGCGGTGCGCCGCCAGATCACGACCGGGGGTGTCGTAGTAGACGGCATCGAGCGTCTGCGCAGGTATCCGCACCACACGCGCGACCGCGGCGAGACCGTCGAACGACGGCGACACCGTCGCATCCAGGACATCGAACTTCCGCTCGACCTCGGTATGGCGGGCCGTATTCGATGTGTCAGCAGCCATATTCACCTCGTGTTAGGACGTGGAAAGACCCGCGGTGGACAGCGACAGCGTGCCACATCGGGGTGAACACGAGGGGTTGAGGCGACGTCGGTGACGGCGATCCCGAAAACCGGGGGGCACTATTCCGCGCACCGCGAGCGGGAAACTGGCTCGCCGGGTCTGCCGCGCCTAATAATTTAGGTCAGAAGCTGTGCTCTTCGGCGGGGAACGCTCCGCTCGCCACTTCCTGAGCGTATTGCGTTGCAGCGCGGGACAATTCGGAACCCACCTCGGCGAAGCGCTTGACAAATCGTGCCGTCTTGCCCGTCGTCATCCCGGCCATGTCTTGCCACACCAGCACCTGGGCGTCGCAGTTGGGGCCGGCGCCGATGCCGATCGTCGGGATGGTGAGCTTGCCCGTGATCTGCGTGGCCAGCTCGGCAGGCACCATCTCCATCACCACGGCGAACGCACCGGCCTCGGCGACCGCGATCGCGTCGTGAGTGGTTTGCTCCGCGGCGTCGCCCCGGCCCTGCACCCGGAAGCCGCCGAGCGTGTTCACGCTCTGCGGGGTGAAGCCGATGTGCGCCATCACCGGGATGCCGGCCGCGCTCAAGACGGCGATCTGGTCGGCCACCCGCTCGCCGCCTTCGAGCTTGACCGCGTGTGCGCCCGCCTCCTTCATGAACCGGGTTGCATTGGAAAGGGCCTGTGCAGCGCCTTCTTCATACGTGCCGAACGGCATGTCGGCGACCACCATGGCGTGCGGCGCACCGCGGACCACGCCGCGCACCAGCGGAATGAGCTCGTCCAAAGAAATCGGCACGGTGGTGTCGTAGCCGTACACGACATTGGCGGCCGAATCTCCGACCAGCAGCACCGGGATGCCGGCCTCGTCGAAGATGCGAGCGGTCGAATAGTCGTAGGCCGTGAGCATCGCCCACTTGTGGCCTTCGGCCTTCATCTTCTGGAGGTGATGGATGCGGGTCTTGGTGCGCGCCGGGGCAGCACCGTAAACCGTTTGCTCAGACATCGTTGTCCTCAAATCGTCGGATCGATCCTCGTGGCCCTGGCAGGGTCCCCGGGTTCGCTGACCTGTCCATTCTGCCACTCGGGCGCCTGAGCGTGAATGCGGGGCGGAGTGGACTTCCTCACAAGTCCCGCGGGCACATAGGCTCGGCGGCATGCAACGGCTCAGCGGACTCGACGCCACTTTCCTCTACCTGGAGACGGCTCAGCAGCCGCTGCACGTGTGCTCGATCCTGGAGCTGGACACCACGACGATCCCCGGCGGCTACGCGTTCGGCGAGTTGAAAGACGAACTCGCCACCCGCATCAGGGGCATCCCGTCGTTCCGGGAGAAGCTCGTCGACAGCTTCCTGAACCTCGACCATCCGGTCTGGGTCACCGACGAAGATTTCGACATCGACCGCCACGTGCACCGGATCGGCCTGCCGTCGCCCGGCGGGCGCAAGGAGCTGGCCGAGTTCTGCGGCCACATCGCGGCCCTGCCCCTGGACCGCAGCCGACCACTGTGGGAGACCTGGGTGATCGAGGGTCTCGACGGGACGGACCCGCGCGACGGCGGCCGGGTGGCGGTGCTGACGAAGGTGCACCACGCCGGGGTCGACGGTGTCAGCGGCGCCAACCTGATGACTGTTCTGTGTAGTACCGAGCCCGAGGCGCCACCGCCCGACCCGGTCGAGAGCTCGGGCGGCGTGAATCAGCTGGAGCTGGCGGCCACCGGGCTGTTGCGGTTCGCCACCCGGCCGCTGCAGCTTGCCAAGGTGGTGCCGCTCACGCTGGCCAGCGTCGTGGAAACCGTCCGCCGCGGTCTCACGGGCCAGGCGATGACGTCACCGTTCAGAGCACCGAAATCCCCCTTCAACGCCAAGGTCACCAGCCACCGCAACGTCGCATGGGCGCAGTTGGACCTCAACGACCTCAAGACCGTCAAGGATCGGTTCGACGTCAAGCTCAACGACGTGGTGATGGCGCTGTGCGCCGGCGTGCTGCGCCAGTTCCTGGCCGACCGCGGCGGGTTGCCGACGCAGCCGCTGGTCGCGACGGTGCCGGTCTCGGTGCGCGACAAGTCCGACCGGGACGGCCGAAACCAGGTGTCGGCGATGTTCTCCCGGCTGGAAACCCACATCGAGGACCC
>JBAPQQ010000028.1:0-6624 GCA_049280695.1 Mycobacterium sp. | reverse complement strand
TGGCGGCGCCGGTGGTGACGTCGACCCCGCTGGGGATGTCGACGGCCACCACCGGGATGCCGGCCTCGTCAACGGCGGCGAACACGCCGGCGGCGGCGGGTCGCAGCGGCCCCGACCCTGAGATGCCGACGACCCCGTCGATCACGAGATCGGTTGCGGCGGGCACGGATTCGACTACCCGCCCGCCGGACGCACGGAACGCCGCCAGGCCCTTCTTGTGCGTCTTCTCCGGGTTCAGCAGAACCGCGGCGGCGGCCGCTCCCCGGCGGCGCAGAAACGTCGACGCCCACAGCGCGTCGCCGCCGTTGTCACCGGAGCCGACGACCGCGCAGATTTGCCGGCCGGCGACACCGCCGGTACGGGCTCTCAGTTCCCGGGCGACCGCGACGGACAGCGGATAGGCCGCGCGGCGCATCAACGCGCCCTCGGGCATGCTGGCCAGCAGTGGCGCTTCGGCGGCGCGGATCTCGTCAGCGGAGTAGTAGTGCCGCATCAGCTCCCGTCCCCGTCGAGGTGCGCGCCCGGTCCTCTTCGCGCGAGCGCTCATCGCCGCGGCACTACATTACGTGCCGGGCGATGCGACGGGCAGTCCCTTCGACCGCGCAATCATTGCCAACTGCCGGTCGTATGTGACGAACGCAGCGCGGTGACTGCGTGAATGGCGTCCAAGGTCTTCAAATGTCCCGGCAGGTGCGCCGCTCGCTCGCGAATGTCAGCTGTTATTTCAAACTCGCTGTACATCACTGTACCTACAAATAACCCGGTGTTATGTTCACGCCGTGGCGGCCATGCACGACATGGGCGGCCGGACCGAGTTCTTCGGCCCGGTCGCCCGCGAGGCCGACGAGCCGGTCTTTCACGAGCCGTGGGAGGGCCGCGCGTTCGGACTGTCGTTCGCGTTGATGCCGCTGCTCGGGCGCAATGTCGACGCCTTCCGGTTCGCTCAGGAGCGGCTTCCGCGCGACGTCTACCTGTCTAGCTACTACCGGCGCTGGCTGGCGGGGCTGGAGAGCCGGCTGACCGAGTCCGGGTTCCTCGGACCCGACGAGGTGGCCGCCCGACTGGACGGCCGCACCGTGCAGCCTGGCCCGCGGCGCATCTCGGCGGCGCGCCGTGCGGCGACGTCGCAAGTGATGCGTCTTCTGCTGCGGCCGCAGCTGCCCCGCTGGGTCGCGGGCCGGGTAATTCCCCTCGCAGTCGGCAATGCCCGCTTTCCGCTTGCACATAGACGTTTTTCGACGGGCGACCGCATCCGTGTGCGCGACACGATCGCCGCCGGGCACACCCGTCAGCCGGCGTACGTCACCGGCAAGCCGGGAATCGTGGTCGCGCATCTGGGCGCGTTCGCGTTTCCCGATGCCCATGCCGTCGGACGCCGAGCGCGTCCACAGCACCTCTACACCGTCGCCTTCGACGGCGCCGACGTGTGGGGAGATCGCGCCGAGTCGGGCACCGAGGTGCGAATTGACCTCTACGAGCCGTACCTGGCGGCGCGGTGACCGATCCGGCGGCGCGAGTCGAGGCGCTCGAGGCGCTGCTGGTGGACAAGGGCCTCGTCGACCCCGCTGTCGTCGACCAGGTAATCGAGCATTACGAGACCAGCGTCGGCCCGCTCAACGGCGCAAAGGTGATCGCCCGGGCATGGACCGACCCGGCGTATCGGCAGCGGCTGCTCGCCGACGGCACGCGGGCGATCGCCGAGTTCGGGTTCGGCGGTGTGGAAGCGCAGATGCTGATCGCCGTCGAGAACGCCCCGACGGTGCACAATGTGGTGGTCTGCACGCTGTGCTCCTGCTATCCGTGGCCGGTGCTGGGCCTGCCGCCAGCGTGGTACAAGTCGTCGGAGTACCGCTCCAGGATGGTCGCCCAGCCGCGAACGCTGTTGGCGGAGATGGGCCTTGACGTGCCCGCGCATGTCCGGATCCGGGTGTGGGACAGCTCGGCGGAGGCCCGCTACCTCGTGGTGCCCGAACGACCGCCGGGCACCGATGGGCTCGACGAGGCCGCGCTGACGCGCCTGGTCACCCGGGACTCGATGATCGGTGTTGCCCGCGCGCTGACCCCCGACGATGGCTGACGTCGACGCGGACCTCGAGGGCCCGGTGTCGCCACCGCGCGACAACGGGGAGATCGTGTTCGCCGCACCGTGGGAGCAGCGAGTGTTCGGTCTCACCATCGCGCTGTGCCGCTCGCAGGTGATCGAGTGGGAAGGCTTCCGGCAGAGCCTGATTCGGCGTATTGCCGGCGATCCCGGGGTGCCCTATTGGCAGAACTGGGCGCATGCTCTCGAAGACGTGCTGGCCGGCAAAGTTTCTCGTGCCGAGCTTGATGCCCGCCAGCACGAGCTGCTGACGCGCCCGGCCGCGCACGACCACCGGTGACGCGTTCCACCCGCGAGGCGTTCCACCCGCGAGGCGTTCCACCCGCGAGCAGACGCCAACTCGCACAATTTCGGCTCCGGTAATGCGATTCCGCGTCTGCTCGCGGGGATTGCCGGGGATTGCGGGACTACTGACGCGCCATTGCGATATTCAGCCGGTGCTCGGCCGTGATGAGGTGGTCGTGGCCGTCGTCGCCGATGTCGATCTGCACCCAGGCGATCTCGCCGGTGAACGCGTTACCGGCGGGGCCGTAGTCGGGCGACGCCGGCGAGCCGGTGTCCCGGCCGACGTCGCACGCCTCGTCGGCCGAGAACCCCATCGGAATGGTGCGCTCCACCCGTCCACTGCCAACTGCCTCGCCGTCGTAGTACAGCGTGACGCCACCCCCCTTGGCCAGCCCACCGCCGTCGTAGGCGAACTCCATTCGCACTTGGTGCGCGCCGGCCGGAAGCGCCGTACCGGCGGTGACGAAGAATTGCTCGATGCCGAAGAAGTTGTAGCAGTACTTGAGTTTTCCGTCGTGGGCGTACAGGCTCCAGCCGCCGACGCCGCCGCCCTGAGTGACGAGCACACCGCTGGCACCGGCGTCGGGTACCACGACGTTGGCCGTCACCGAGTGCGACTTGTTCTTGATGTTCAGCACGCAGTTCTCGCTGACCCGCATGCCGGCGAACAGCAGTTGGCTGTTGCCCCGGATCAGTTGGGGCCGGCCCGCGAGGTCGGGGTTGATCCGCTCGTAGGAGCGGTCGTCGAGCGGGACGACGTTGTACCTGACTGCTTCGATCAGCCAAAGACGCTGCAGCTCGGCCAATTTAGCGGGATTACTTTGAGCGAGGTTGTGCGCCTGCGTCCAGTCGTCGGGACCGTAGAGCTCCCAGACGTCCTCGTCGAATGGCGGTGCCTCGGCCAGCCACGGCGTACGGTGTTTGGTCACCGCGGTCCAGCCCTCGTGGTAGACGCCGCGGTTACCCATGATCTCGAAGTACTGGACGACGTGCGACTCCGGTGCGTCGCCGTCGCGCAGCGTCGGCAACATGCTCACACCTTCCAGCGGCGCCTGCTGGATACCGTTGACCGACAGCGGCGCCGGCAGGCCCGCAGCCTCGAGCAATGTCGGCGCGACGTCGATGACGTGATGAAACTGGTTGCGCGCCTTGCCCTTGTCGTCGAAGCCGGTGGGCCAGTGCACGATCGTGCCGTTGCGGGTGCCGCCCCAGTGGGAGGCGACCTGCTTGGTCCACTGGTAGGGCGTGCACAGCGCGTGCGCCCAACCCACCGCGTAATGGTTGTACGCGTCCGGCGTGCCGAAGTCGTCGATCTTGCTCAGGAGAAACTCGGTGGTCTCGATGCCAGCCAGGCCATTGAGAGTGGTCATCTCGTTGAAGCAGCCGTTGGGTGTGCCTTCGGCCGAGGCTCCGTTGTCGCCGATGATGTAGTAGATCAAGGTGTCCTCGAGGACGCCGAGGTCGTCGATGGCGTCGATCACTCGTCCGACCTCGTGGTCGGTCTGCTCCAGGAAGCCGGCGTAGATCTCCATTTGCCGGGCCAGCACCGGCTTGAGGTCGTCGGGCATGTCGTCCCAGGCCGGTATCTCGTCGTGCCGCTTGGTCAGCTCGGCGTTCCGGGGGATGACACCCAGCTCCTTCTGTCTAGCGAAGATGCTCTCCCGCAGTGCATCCCAGCCGGCATCGAACCGGCCCCGGTACTTGTCGATCCACTGCTTCGGCACATGGTGCGGCGCGTGCGTGGCGCCGGGCGCGAAGTACACGAAGAACGGTTTGTCGGGGGTCAGCGCCTTCTGCTGACGCACCCAGGTGATCGCGTGATCGGCGAGATCCTCGGTGAGGGTGTAGCCCTCCTCAGGTGTCTTCGGCGGTTCGACCGCCGTCGTGCCTTCGTACAGGCCGGGGTAATACTGGTTGGCCTCGCCACCGACGAAGCCGTAGAAGTACTCGAACCCGGACCCGGTCGGCCACTGGTGGAACGGCCCGGCCGGCGAGACTTCCCAGACGGGAACCTCGTGACATTTGCCGAATTGCGCAGTCGAATAGCCGTTCAACTTCAGGGTTTCGGCGATCGGCGCTTTGTCCTTGGGCCGGATGCTGCTGTTGCCGGGTGCGGAAGTAGCCATCTCGGTGATCGCGCCCATGCCGACCGAGTGGTGGTTGCGACCAGTGAGCATCGCCTGGCGCGTCGGAGAGCACAAGGCCGTCGTGTGAAAGCGGTTGAGCTTCAACCCGTTCCCGGCAAGCCGCTCGGCGGTCGGCGTCTGGCATGGGCCGCCGAACGCCGACGCCGCTCCGAACCCGACGTCGTCGATGAGCACGATCAAGACGTTCGGTGCGCCGACGGGAGGGCGCAGCGTCGTGATCGGCGGGTAGGTGGTGTGCGGGTCCTTCGCGTCGTACGTCGTCAGGCCGACGTACTTGACATCCGGAATCGGGAGGGTCTCCCTGGAGAACGGCATCCAGCGACGCTACGCCAGGATTCGCGAGCAGACGCCAACTCGCACAATTTCGGGTCTGGTAATGCGATTCCGCGTCTGCTCGCGCGTGGGCCAGCTCGTCGTGGAGGGTGAGGCCCTACTCGACGGTGACCGACTTGGCCAGGTTACGCGGCTTGTCGACGTCGTAGCCGCGTGCCTGCGCCACCGACGCGGCGAACACCTGCAACGGGATCGTCGACAGCAGCGGCTGGAAAAGCGTTGACACAGCAGGAATCTCGAACAGGTGGTCGGCGTATGGCCGGACCGTATCGTCGCCCTCCTCGGCGATCACGATCATGACCGCGCCGCGCGCCTGGACCTCGCGGATGTTGGACAGCAACTTCGCATGCAGCACTGCCGACCCTTTCGGTGACGGCATCACCACGATCACCGGCAGCCCGTCCTCGACCAGCGCGATCGGTCCGTGCTTCAGCTCGCCGGCCGCAAAACCCTCCGCGTGCATGTACGCCAGTTCCTTGAGCTTCAGCGCGCCCTCCAGCGCCACCGGATAGCCGACGTGGCGGCCGAGGAACAGCACCGTCGGCGACGTCGCCAACCGGCGCGCCACGTCCGCGAACGGTTCGATCTCGGCGAGCACGCGCGACACCAGCGCCGGCATCGCCTCCAGTTCGTGGTACTCGCGGGCCACCTCGTCGGGATACTTCGTGCCGCGCGCTTGGGCCAGCGCCAGACCGACGAGGTAATTGGCCGCGATCTGCGCGAGGAACGTCTTGGTGGATGCGACGCCGATCTCGGGGCCGGCCCGGGTGTAGAGCACGGCGTCGGACTCGCGTGGGATCTGGCTGCCGTTGGTGTTGCAGATCGCCAGCACCTTGGCCTTCTGCTCCTTGGCGTGGCGCACGGCTTCCAAGGTGTCGGCGGTCTCGCCGGACTGTGAGATCGCGACGACGAGCGTGCTGCGGTCCAGCACGGGGTCGCGGTAGCGGAACTCGCTGGCCAGTTCAACCTCGACGGGCAGCCGCGTCCAGTGCTCGATCGCATACTTGGCCAGCAGCCCGGAGTGGTAGGCAGTACCGCACGCGACCACGAACACCTTGTCGACCTCGCGGAGTTCCTGGTCGCTCAACCGCTGCTCGTCGAGCACGATGCGGCCGTCGACGAAGTGCCCGAGCAGGGTGTCGGCCACCGCCGCCGGCTGCTCGGCGATCTCCTTGAGCATGAAGTACTCGTAGCCACCCTTTTCCGCCGCGGACAGGTCCCAGTCGATATGAAACGGTCGGGCACTCGCCTCGTCCGGTTCGCCGGAGAAGTCGGTGATGCGGTAGCCGTCGGCGGTGATCACCACGGCCTGGTCCTGGCCGAGCTCGACCGCCTCGCGGGTGTATTCGATGAACGCGGCGACGTCGGAGCCGACGAACATTTCCCCGTCGCCGACGCCGACGACCAGCGGCGTGGACCTCCTGGCCGCCACGATGGTGCCCGGATGGTCGGCGTGCGCGAACACCAGCGTGAAGTGCCCTTCGAGCCGCCGCAGGACGGCCAGCACGCATCCGACGAAGTCCCCGGCGGTGTCGCCGGACCGGTACTGGCGGCTGACCAGATGCACGGCGACCTCGGTGTCGGTGTCGCTGGCGAATTCGACCCCGCCGGCCTCCAGTTCGTGACGCAAGGTCGCGAAGTTCTCGATGATCCCGTTGTGGACGACCGCGATCTTGCCGGTGGCGTCGCGGTGCGGGTGGGCGTTGCGGTCGGTGGGCCGGCCGTGGGTCGCCCAGCGGGTGTGGCCCAGCCCTGCGT
>JBAPQQ010000027.1:0-3290 GCA_049280695.1 Mycobacterium sp. | reverse complement strand
TCGACAAGCCGCTGGTAGCCCCCTCCGACGGCGCCGAAGACCGGCCCGCCCGACGCAGGCGGCAGCGCCGCCCGTGCCGCCTCGGTCAGGCTCGCCGCCCCGTTGTCCAGCGCTGACGCCACTCCCGGCACCGCCGAGCGCAGGCCGATGGTGGCCGCCGACCCGGCGTACACGCCGGCCAGCAGCGGATCCACCGACCGGGACACCACCTGGGCGCCGAACCGCTCGCCCACCAATTCGGCGACCGGCGGGTCTGCGCCGCACTCCCAGCCCAACGGACGAGACGGCTCATCCGCGACAGCCGTCAGCGTGGCGTCGTCGACGAGACCGGCCAGTGACTGCGCCGACGTGGGGATTCCGTTCACGGTGGCGTTGGGCATCGGATGCAGGCCGCCGCCGGCGTAGATCAACGGGCGCACACCGGTGGTGCCGATCTGCGCCTCGGCCAAACCCAGCTCGGCCAGCAGCGCCGGCACCTCCGGCCGGCGCGCCACGAACGCCTCGGCGCCGACATCGACCGGGTGCCCGGCGAGGCGTACCGTCCGCAACGTCCCCCCCAGCGTGTCGGCGGGATCGAACAGCGTGATCCGGGCCTGGTCACCCGCCAGGCGACGCAACCTGTAGGCGGCGCTCAGCCCCGAAATGCCGCCGCCCACAACGGCATAGCGCATCACAGCGAGTGCACCAGTGCCACCAAGTCGGTGATGACGCCAGGATCGGTGTCGGGCAGCACTCCGTGACCCAGGTTGAACACGTGCCCCGCGGCGCCGGCGTCCACCGCGCGGCGCCCGTCGTCGACCACCCTGCGCGTCGCGGCCTCCACCACCGGCCATCCCGCCAGCAACACCACCGGATCGAGGTTGCCCTGCAACGCGGCGCCGGGTTGCACACGGGCCGCGGCGTCGGTCAGCGAGGTACGCCAGTCGACGCCCACCACTGTGGCGCCCGCTGCAGACATCGTGCCGAGCAACTCGGCGGTGCCCACCCCGAAGTGCGTCATCGGGATGCCCGCCGGTGCGAGCGCACTGAAAACCCTCGCACTGTGCGCGAACACGTACTCGGTGTAGTCAACCAGCGACAGCGCGCCGGCCCACGAGTCGAACACCTGGATCGCGTCGACGCCGGCATCGACTTGCACCTGCAGGAACGCGATCGTCACGTCGGTCAGCGCCGCCATCAGCGCATGCCAGGTCCGGGGGTCGCCGAACATCATCGCCTTGGTGCGTTCGTGGTGTCGGCTCGGACCGCCCTCCACCAGGTAGGACGCCAGCGTGAACGGCGCGCCGGCGAAGCCGATCAGCGGAACCTCGCCGAGCGCGTCGACCAAAAGGCCGACCGCATCACGAACAGGCGAAATCCGTTCCACATCAAGAGCTTTCAACCCTGCGACGTCGGCCGCAGTGCGGATCGGATGCTCGATCACCGGACCGACGTCGGGCACGATGTCCAGTGCGATACCGGCCGCGCGCAGCGGAACCACGATGTCGGAAAACAGGATCGCCGCGTCCACACCGTGGCGGCGCACCGGCTGCAGCGTGATCTCGCAGACCAGCTCGGCGTCGAAGCAGGCCGCCAGCATGCTGTGTTGCGCCCGCAGCGCGCGGTACTCGGGCAGCGACCGCCCGGCCTGACGCATGAACCACACTGGGAGGCGGCTCGGCTTGCGGCCGGCGGCCGCGGCCAGGTAGGGGGCATTGGGCAGGTCACGGCGGGTAATCATCACCTCCCATGCTGCCATGGCCAATCCGGCGCGCCTGCCGCCGCGCAGCGCCCGATGGACTAGCGTCGAGGGTCATGACCTCCGCCGAACCGGCCCAGTTCCCGGCGGCCGTCGCGGCGATGAACGCCGTCGAGGTGCGCCCGGAGATCGAGTTGGGCCCGATCCGCCCGCCGCAGCGGCTGGCGCCCTTCAGCTATGCGCTGGGTGCCGAGGTCAAACACCCGGAGACCGCAATCGTTCCCGAACGGTCCGAGGGCGACGCGTTCGGGCGGCTGATCCTGCTCTACGACCCCGAGGGCGCCGAGGCCTGGGACGGCACCATGCGGCTGGTGGCCTATATCCAGGCCGACCTCGACCCCACCGAAGCGGTCGACCCGTTGTTGCCCGAGGTGGCGTGGAGCTGGCTGGTGGACGCGCTGAACGCACGGGCCGGCAAAGCCACCGCGCTGGGCGGCACCGTCACCGCGACCACGTCGGTGCGCTACGGCGACATCGCGGGGCCACCGCGGGCGCACCAGCTCGAGCTGAGGGCGTCGTGGACCGCGACGACTCCCGAACTCGGCGTTCACGTGCAGGCGTTCTGCGAGGTGCTCGAACACGCCGCGGGACTGCCACCGGTCGGGGTGACCGATCTGGGGTCACGTTCGCGGGCGTGAGTGTGGTGGAGGACTCCGAGGGGGCCGAGCCCGAAGCGGCGCCGCTGCTTGCGCCCACGGAGGGCGTCCCGGCCATCACGGTTTCCCGTCACGAAATCGCCTCTGCCGCCGAGCTTCTCGCGTCCGGGCGCGGCCCCTTTGCCGTCGATGCCGAACGGGCGTCGGGTTTCCGCTACAGCAACCGCGCCTATCTGATCCAGGTCCGAAGGGCCGGCGCCGGGACTGTGCTGCTGGACCCGGTGAGCGGCGACGGCGACCCTCCGCAGGCGCTGCGGCCGATAGCCGAGGTGCTTGCCTCCGACACCTGGATTCTGCATGCCGCCGACCAGGACCTGCCGTGCCTTGCCGAACTCGGGATGCACCCACCCGCGCTGTACGACACCGAACTGGCGGGCCGGCTGGCCGGCTTCGAGCGGGTGAACCTCGCCGCCATGGTGCGCCGGCTGCTCGGGCTGGGACTTGCGAAGGGCCACGGCGCCGCCGACTGGTCCAAGCGGCCGCTGCCGCCGGCCTGGCTGAACTACGCCGCGCTGGACGTCGAGGTGCTGCTGGACCTCAAAGGCGCGGTGGAGCAGGTGCTGGCCGAGCAGGGCAAGACGGGCTGGGCGGAGCAGGAGTTCGAGTACCTACGCCGCGTGGAGCCGCCGCAGCAGCGCCGGGACAGGTGGCAGCGCACGTCGGGCATCCACAAGGTGCGCGACCCGCGGGCACTGGCCGCCGTGCGTGAGTTGTGGACGGTGCGCGACGAGATCGCCCGGCGCCGTGACATCGCTCCCGGCCGGATCCTGCCGGACTCTTCGATCGTACAGGCCGCTCTGGCCGACCCGGAGACCGCCGCGGACCTGACGGCGTTGCCGGTGTTCGGCGGTCCGCGGCAGCGGCGCAACGCGGAGACCTGGCTGAAGGCGCTGGCC
>JBAPQQ010000026.1:0-3017 GCA_049280695.1 Mycobacterium sp. | reverse complement strand
CCCTTGCCCGATGACCGGTAGACGTCGACACGAAGATCGGACTCGTCGATCTGAATCTCGCCGACCTCCTCCGGCTCCGGGTAGACCAGCACGCCGGCAGCGGACGTGTGCACGCGGCCCTGCGACTCCGTGACCGGCACCCGCTGGACGCGGTGAACGCCGCCTTCGAACTTCAGCCGCGACCACACCCCGTCGGCAGCGTCGGCCTTGCCGGCGATTGCCAGCGTGACGTCTTTGTATCCGCCGAGATCGGACGTCGTCTGGTCCAGCACGGTGACGGTCCACCTGTGCCGCTCGGCGTAGCGGATGTACATCCTCGCCAGGTCGGCGGCGAACAATGCCGACTCTTCGCCTCCCTCACCGGATTTGACCTCCAGCAGGATGTCGTCGGCGTCATGCGGGTCGCGCGGCGCGAGCATGTCGGTGAGTTGGGTGTCGAGTTCGTCGACCTGCGATTGGAGTTCGGCCATCTCGGCGGCGAACGACTCGTCGTCGGCTGCGAGTTCGCGCGCGGCTTCGAGATCACCGCGGGCGGTTTCGAGCTTGCGATAGATCGTCACGATCGGCGCGAGTTGCGCGAACCGGCGCCCCGCCGTGCGGGCCGCGGCGGGGTCAGCGTGCAGGTCCGGGTCGGCCAGCCGACGCTCGAGTTCTGCATGCTCGGTGAGGAGCGCGTGGATTGCGGGCGGGCCGGTTTGAGCGCTGCTGGTCTGCGCCATCTGCGTCCCCTCCCGCTACTCGAAACGTCCTGGCCTGACCACGAACCATCTCGATGTTCACTAAACGCCAAGCGACGCCCGTCGCTGCATGTGCAGCGGAACGGGCGTCGGGCAAAAAGCTACTTGTCGGTGCCGGCCTTTTCTGCGCTCGCCCCGGCGCGCTTGCCGTAGCGCTTCTCGAAGCGGGCGACACGGCCGCCGCTGTCGAGAATCTTCTGCTTGCCGGTGTAGAACGGATGGCACTGAGAGCAGACCTCGACGTGGATCTGCCCGCCCTTCTTGGTGCTGCGCGTGGTGAACGTGTTGCCGCAGCCGCAGTGCACGGTGGTCTCGACGTAGTCAGGGTGGATGCCCGATTTCATGGATTTCCTCTGTCAATCGTGGCCCCGGGTCGCCTGCACATCAGACGTGAACCGGAACCGAGGGTCGGCGATCGATTATGCCAGGTCAGCCGCTGCCAATGCGAAACGCTCGGGGTAAGCGAGCTATTCCCTCGCTCGTGCAGGCGAAACGGCGGAACCATCACCGCAGCTCAGTGGCTCGATTCAGAGTTTGTCGCACATCACAGATAGAAAACTCGCCGAATGCGGCCGATTAGCTCCGGTGAGCACGGGGGGCCGGCTCCCTCGGGTAACAAACGCAACCGATTTCGACGGCCGTCTCTGGGTAACGGTAGGAACGGTTGGTCCGATAGCCGTGTCAGGGGGTCGTGGGTCTGTTCTGCACGAGCTGTAGGTGAGACCCGTCGCACTGACCAAAACAAGATGCCAGCTTCGGACTTGTCGGGGCGATTCGAAGTTCAGGGTCGCAATCTAGGAGTGATAGATGAAGCTGAAGAAAATCCTGGCGACAGCCACCGCCGCCGCGGCGCTCGGATCGGCCGGGATAGCAGTGGGCGGGACGGCGAGCGCAGACCCGGTCGCGCCTTTGCCGGCGAAGCCAGGGAACTGTGGTCGTAACATCGACTGCTCTCCCGGTCCGGGATTCAACGCCGGTCCCGGGTGGAACCGTGGTGGGGCGGACTGGAACATCGGCAGCATGAACTGGTGGAGAGGCCGTCCGGGCAAGTGGTGGCACGACGACCAACTGCCGCCGTGGGGATACTGGGGAGCCCCGCCACCGGTCCAGTGGTCAGGGCCGCCGCCGTGGGTGAATCCGCATCCGATCAACTACTGGGGCTACGACGTCACCCCACTGTGGGACGACGGCTTCCACGGCTGGGGGATCTGGTTGTTCGGGATCTGGATCCCGATCGTAGGAATCCAGACCTTCTAGCGCGCAAGTACCGACGGCCGCCTTGCCTTTCGGCAGCGCGGCCGTCGGTGTCAGCCGTTGGCTACGACGCGAACTCGTCGTTCACCGGGCCGGGCGCATTCTTCGACACCTGGACGAGGAACTCGTAGTTGGTCTTCGTCTTGCGCAGCTGCGACATCAACAGGTCGATGGCTTGGTGCGAGTCCAGGCCCGACAGCACCCGGCGCAGCTTGTGCACGATCGCGAATTCGTCCGGAGAGAGCAGCAATTCGTCCTTGCGGGTGCCCGACGGGTTCACGTCAACAGCGGGGAAGACCCGCCGCTCGGCGATCTTGCGGTCGAGCTTCAGCTCGGCGTTGCCGGTGCCCTTGAACTCCTCGAAGATCACGGTGTCGCCGGTGGAGCCGGTCTCGACCATCGCCGTCGCGACGATCGTCAGCGAACCACCCTCCTCGATGTTGCGGGCCGCACCCAGGAACCGCTTCGGAGGGTAGAGCGCCGTGGAGTCCACACCGCCGGAGAGAATGCGGCCCGAGGCGGGCGACGCATTGTTGTACGCGCGGCCGAGCCGGGTGATCGAGTCGAGCAGGACGACGACGTCCTTGCCCTGCTCGACGAGGCGCTTGGCCCGCTCGATCGCGAGCTCGGCAACCGAGGTGTGGTCGGACGGGGGCCGGTCGAACGTCGAGGCGATGACCTCGCCCTTGACCGAGCGCTGCATGTCCGTCACCTCTTCTGGTCGCTCGTCGACGAGCACGACCATCAGGTGGCATTCAGGATTGTTCTTGGTGATCGCGTTGGCGATGTCCTGCAGAATCGTGGTCTTGCCGGCCTTCGGTGGCGACACGATCAGCGCGCGCTGACCCTTGCCGATCGGCATGATCAGGTCGATGACGCGGGTGGTCAGCCGCTCGGTATTGGTCTCCAGACGCAGCCGCTGGTTCGGGTACAGCGGGGTGAGCTTGCCGAAGTCGGGACGCTTCTTCGCGTCCTCGACTGAGCCGCCGTTGACCGCGTCGATGCGCACCAGCGGGTTGAACTTCT
>JBAPQQ010000025.1:0-1900 GCA_049280695.1 Mycobacterium sp. | reverse complement strand
TTCCACGGCAACTGGACCCCCACCTTGCACTGAGGCCGCCCCGGTGATGCGGGACCCAGTCCCCGCAGCATCAGGGGGTGGTGACCGCGAGGATCTCCCGCGAACCGCTCACGTCACCAACGAGCCTTCGTACCCGACGGGTCTAGATTGGTTTTCGCACTTCAAGGGCGCGCGGCCATCGCTCTTCGATACGAGGCAGCGATAACCCGGTCGGCCGAGAACCGCCAGCGCACCGCTGCATGTTCCGACGGAGGAGGTTGGGATGCCGGTGAGGCTCAACCACACGATTGTGTATTGCCGCGACAAGCGGGGCTCGGCGTCGTTGTTGTCCGAGATCCTGGGGCTGCCTGCCCCGACGAGCTTCGGACCGTTCTTAGTGGTCCAGGTGGCGAACGACGTCTCGCTGGACTTTCTCGAGGAGGGGACGGTGCACCCGCAGCACTACGCGTTTCTTGTCGACGAGAACGAGTTCGACCAGATCCACGGGCGAATCCTGGCCCGCGGCATCCCCTACTGGGCCGACCCCGGGCGGCGTCGACCCCAGCAGATGAACACCAACGACGGCGGCCGCGGGCTGTACTGGCTGGACCCCGATAGTCACATCCTCGAGATCCTCACCGTTCCGTACGGCGGCTGGCCGAAGCAGGCAAGTCCGTAGCCGCGGGCGACAAGCTGCCAGTAGGAAGCCCAGGGGATTCGCTCCTGGTCGACAGGGCATGCACCCGCTCGCGGCGGTGTGAAGCGGGTGAGAGCCCGGCCTGATCACGGTGACGGCGGGCGCCTTCTCAGTGAGGGACAAATCCGATGGTTATTCCCAGAGAGCGTTGATACCTTCCGGTTGACCGGACCTGTGAACGAGGAGGTGGTGTCCGTGTACGTATCGACGTGGGCGCTTTCCTTTGGGGTCGCGGTCGGGCGGTAGGTCGTCCGGGAGCGCCGATCCAGAGCACTTCCGAAAGGCACGACCGTGCACGTCATTTCCGAACGCGTCCTCGACGGCGGCATCGTCGAACGCGAGTTCACCGTCGCCGAGGTCCCTGGCATTCTGTGGACGCCACCGGCCGCCACGCCATCCGCACCTGTCCCGTTGATCCTCCTTGGCCATCCGGGTGGGCTACCTAGGATGCATCCCCGTCTAGGAGCTCGGGCACGACACTCCGCAGAGCTTGGATTCGCGACAGTGGCCATCGAGCTGCCTGGTAGCGGCCAACGGCCTACCATCGCCGCGCTCGAGGAGGCGCGCGCCGAACTGCGCCAGGCAAT
The DNA here is from genome assembly GCA_049280695.1 of Mycobacterium sp. Classification (GTDB taxonomy): domain Bacteria; phylum Actinomycetota; class Actinomycetes; order Mycobacteriales; family Mycobacteriaceae; genus Mycobacterium. The sequence goes on along the minus strand of JBAPQQ010000025.1, from coordinate 637 downwards.
CCTGGCTGGCGAGCAGCCGCGCGAGGACGTCGTCGACCGCCTTGTCCTTCCGCTGGTCCGGCAGGCCGTGCCGGAATGGCAGGAAGTCCTCGACGAGGTTCTTGCTCGACCCGAGGTCCGCGAGCCGGTCGGTGTCTCCGGAGGAGTCACCGCAATCGGCGTCCGACTGGCCCTGGTCGAACCACGCATCGTGGCCGCGGGTCTCTTCGCCGGGAGCTACATCCCCACGGCCACCATCGAGGAGGCGCGCCGAGTCACGATCCCGCTACACGTCTTGCTCCAGTGGGACGACCACGAGAACGACAGACAGATGGCTCTAGACCTGTTCGATGCGTTCGGGTCTGAAGAGAAGACCCTGCAAGCGAACTTGGGTGGGCACACCGGTATTCCGGCGTTCGCTGCCGAAGACGCCGGCCGCTTCTTCCTCCGCCACCTGAGCTAACAGCCTCGACACAGGCGCGCGCGGCCGCGTCGTCGGCGGCACCCCGGGCTTCGGTGTCAGCGTGCGTCCGCCTGGCGGCGGTGTGACGCGTGGTGCGAACCGCCCGACGCTGCCGATGTCCGAGCGTGACCTCGCCCCACCATGGGCGCCCTCTTCGCCAGCGTCTTGCATACCTCGCACTGTTGGGTATAGTAC
>JBAPQQ010000024.1:0-3507 GCA_049280695.1 Mycobacterium sp. | reverse complement strand
GGCTACAAGGGGATCGACACCACCGAAATGATCTTCGACGGCTACGCCGCTAGCGCCGACGACGTTCTCGGCCGCGCGCCGGGCCAGGGGTTCTTCCAGATGATGGACGGCATCGAGGTGGGCCGGGTCAACGTGTCCGCGCGCGCGTGCGGGGTGGCGATCCGCGCGTTCGAGCTGGCCGTTCGTTACGCGCAGCAGCGCTCGACGTTCGGCAAGCCGATCGCGCAGCACCAGGCGATCGCGTTCCAGCTCGCCGAGATGGCGACGAAAGTCGAAGCCGCACACTTGATGATGGTCAATGCCGCGCGGCTGAAGGACTCCGGCGAGCGCAACGACCTGGCCGCCGGCATGGCGAAGTATCTGACGAGCGAGTACTGCGCCGAGGTCACTCAGCAGAGCTTCCGCATCCACGGCGGCTATGGCTACTCCAAGGAGTACGAGATCGAGCGGTTGATGCGTGACGCGCCGTTCCTGCTGATCGGTGAGGGCACCAGCGAGATACAGAAGCAGATCATCAGCAGGCGACTGCTTGCTGAATATCAGATATGAGCCGCTTGCGCTAGAGGAGAAGGCCCTGTTGACCGCTTCGGATTACGTTGCGCGGCACCAACTCTCGCAGGACGTCGCGAGGTACGTCCGCCGGCGCATCTTCGAAGGGGCCTACGGTGCAGGATCTTATGTCCGGCTCGAACAACTGGCAGCGGAGCTGGGGGTCAGCGTCACACCCGTTCGTGAGGCGCTGCTCGAACTGCGCGCCGAGGGCCTGCTGGTCCAGCAGCCCCACCGCGGTTTCATGGTGCTGCCGGTGACGGGCCGGGACATCGCCGACGTGTCCGGCGTCCAGGCGCACGTGGGCGGAGAGCTGGCGGCGCGGGCGGCTGCCGCCATCACCGAAAAACAGCTGCGGCAGCTCAAGGACATTCAGCGACAGCTCGAAGATGCGTACCGGCAGCGGGATCACGAACGTGCGGTGCGGCTCAACCACGAGTTCCACCGGGCGGTCAACGTGGCAGCCGGCTCACCCAAGCTGGCGCAGCTGATGGGCCAGATCACCCGCTATGCGCCCGAGGCGGTATTCCCCTCAGTCGAGAGCTGGCCGCGCCGGTCGGTCGAGGACCACCGCCGCGTGATCGCGGCCCTCGAGAGGCGCGACCCCGAACGCGCACGAACCGCCATGGCCGAGCACTTCGTCGCCGGAGTGGCCCCGCTGGTGGAGCACCTCATGGAACACGGAGTCGTCGGCCACGCCGAGCCCAACTCTTGATCGGCGCTACTGCTTCCCATTACCGTAAGCACAACAGTGAGGGGTTGCGCATGAGCACGCGGGTGACCGACGAGGCGGCCAACGTATTCGCCGACCCAAAGGCGTACACCGATGAAGCGGGCCTGCACGCGGCGTTGGCGCACCTGCGCGCCGAGGCCCCGGTGTCATGGGTCGACGCGCCGACATACCGGCCGTTCTGGGCGATCACCAAACATGCCGACATCATGGACATCGAGCGCGCCAACACGTTGTTCACCAACTGGCCGCGCCCGGTGCTGGCAGTTGCGGCGGGCGAGGAAGCGTCGGCCGGCGCGGTGCGCACGCTGATCCACATGGACGACCCGCAGCATCGGGCGGTGCGTGCGATCGGCGCCGACTGGTTTCGCCCGAAGGCGATGCGCGCGCTGAAGGTCCGCATCGACGAACTTGCCAAGATCTACGTCGACAAGATGGCAGAGCTGGGCGGCGAATGCGACTTCGTCCAGGAGATCGCGGTCAACTACCCGCTGTACGTCATCCTCACGCTTCTCGGTTTACCCGAGTCCGACTTTGCGCGGATGCTGAAGCTCACTCAGGAGTTGTTCGGAAGCGAGGACGACGAGTTCAAACGTGGCGCGTCGACCGAGGAGAAGTTGACGGCCCTGCTGGACATGTTCGAGTACTTCAAAGGGGTGACCGCGAAGCGGCGTGAGCATCCGACCGAGGACCTCGCGTCGGCGATCGCGAATGCCCGCATCGATGGCGAGCCGCTGTCCGATATCGACACGATGTCGTACTACCTCCTCGTCGCCACCGCCGGGCATGACACCACCAGTGCGACGATCGCCGGCGGACTGCAGGCCCTCGTCGAGAACCCCGATCAGCGAAACCGGCTGCGCGACGAGCTCGCACTGATGCCCCGGGCAACCGAGGAGATGATCCGTTGGGTCACGCCGGTCAAGACGTTCATGCGCACCGCCGCAGAGGACACCACGGTACGCGGCGTACCTATCGCCGCGGGCGAATCCCTCCTGCTGTCTTATGTTTCCGGTAACCGTGACGAGGACGTCTTCGACGACCCTTTCCGGTTCGACGTCGCGCGCGGCCCCAACAAGCACGTCGCGTTCGGCTACGGCGTGCACTTCTGTCTGGGCGCGGCGCTGGCGCGCATGGAGGTGAACAGCTTCTTCACCGAACTGCTGCCGCGGCTGACTTCCGTCGAACTCACCGGCAAACCGCAGTACATGGCGACGACGTTCGTCGGTGGGCTCAAACACCTGCCGATCCGGTATTCGCTGTCGGCGTGACGTCGCCATGGATTCACGCCGGGGGAGCGACACGGGCGAACATCTCTCGCAGCCGGTCGACGTCGACCTTTCCGGTAGCGCCACGCGGGATGACGTCATCCGAGTCCACCAGCAGCCATATGCTCGGAACCTTGAACGAGCTCAACAGCTTTCGGGCCGCCTCGCGCAATTGCCCGGACGCGGTTGCGGAGGTGTCACACACCACCGCCGCACCGACCTCACCGCCGACGGCGGTGACATAAGCCTTCTCGACACCGTCGAGAGTGCGCAACGCCTCTTCGACCTCGCTCGGATAGACAGTCGCGCCGCGCACCTTGAACATGTCGTCGGACCTGCCGTGGTAGAACATGAAGCCGTCGTCGTCCAGACGGCCCAGATCACCGGTGGGGTAGAACCCGTCTGCGGTGAACAGGTCCTCGCGGCTGCGCCGGCACATCCCGCGCATGACGTGTGGGCCCCGGATCTGGATCATCCCGACTGTCCCTGCCGCCGCGGGTGCGCCGGTGTCGGGATCGACGATCCGGACTTCCACGCCGTCGAACGGCTTTCCGCAGCTTCCCCAGGCCGACCGCGGCATTTCGGTGTCGGCGGGATAACCGCAGTACGGTCCGAATGCCTCGGTCATCCCGAACAGCTTCGCCCGCGCGCCGGGCTGTGCGCGCTGATCCGACGGCAGCAGCGCCTCCAAGCTTCCCGGTCGCAGCGACGACAAATCGGTGCCCATCGATTCGGCTTGGCGTGCAAGCGCTTCCGCCTGGTCCGGCCAGCCGCGGAACAATGTGACCCGCTCCCGCTGCACGAGGTCCAGCGTGCTCTGTGGATGGGGAGCTTCTTCGGTGACGAGGGTGGCTCCGGCCAGCAGCGCGGAAAGCACTCCGCTGCCCAACCCACCGACCCAGAAGAACGGCATCGGCAGGTACAGCCGGGTGTCGGCGCCGATGCACCGCGCCGCGAGAC
>JBAPQQ010000023.1:0-4793 GCA_049280695.1 Mycobacterium sp. | reverse complement strand
CCCTTGCTCTTCGCAACGGTCGATCCGGAGGTCGCCTCGGCACGCGGCGTGCCGGTGCGGGGCCTGGGCATCGTGTTCGCGGCTCTGGTCGGCGTCGTTGCCGCGCAGGGAGTGCAGATCGTCGGCGCGCTGCTGGTGATGTCATTGTTGATCACACCGGCGGCGGCTGCGGCCCGGCTGTTCTCGTCGCCGTCGGCGACCATCGCCGCGTCGGTGGTTTTCGCCGAACTCGCGGCCGTCGGGGGCATCGTGTTGTCCCTGGCGCCCGGCGTGCCGATATCCGTGTTCGTCACGGTCATCTCGTTCGCGATCTTCGTGGTCTGCTGGCTCGTCGAACGTCGCCGCCGTCCGGCCGCCTACGCCTAGGCTGACTTTCGTGTCCGCCGGACAACGCACGGTCGACCTGAACGCCGACCTCGGGGAAGGGTTCGGGGTGTGGCGACTCGGTGACGACGAGGAGATGCTGGGGCTGGTCACCAGCGCCAATGTTGCATGCGGCTTCCACGCCGGCGATCCGGCCGGGCTCTCACGAACCTGCCGGGCCGCCGTCGAGCGGGGCGTCCGCATCGGGGCGCAGGTGGGCTATCGCGATCTCGCCGGCTTCGGCCGCCGCTTCATCGACGTGTCTGCCGAGGACTTGACCGCAGACGTGATCTACCAGATCGGTGCCCTGCAGGCGCTCGCTCGCGCGGCGGGTTCCGTCGTCTCGTATGTCAAACCCCATGGCGCGCTGTACAACACCGTCGTCTGGAACGAGGAGCAAGCACGCGCGGTTGCGCAGGCAGTACACGCGGTGGACCCCGCGTTGCCGGTGCTGGGACTCAGGGAGTCGGCCATGTTCGACGCTGCGGCCGACTTGCGTTTGCGTTGCATCGCCGAGGTGTTCGCAGATCGGGCGTACCGGCCCGACGGTCGACTCGTGTCGCGGTTGGAGCCTGGTGCGGTGATTCATGATCCCGATGCGGTGGCGCAGCGTGTGGCCATGATGGTTGCCCACGGCGAAGTTGCGGCGATCGACGGTTCGGTGATTCCGGTGGCGGTGGAATCGGTATGCGTGCATGGCGATTCACCGGGTGCGGTGCAGATCGCTGCGGCGGTGTGGGAGCGCCTGCTCAGTGACGGAGTGCAATTTCGGCCGTTCGTGTGAGCCGGGCGCGCGGTCATTTAACGGGCAAGATAATTTGTCGGTTGCGGCGTGCACAGTTCTGCCATCCGGTACAGTTCCGTGTCTCATCGCTAGGTAGAGACTGCTGCTGTCACCGCGGGGGTGAGGCAAGGAGGAACCGATGCGGTGGACGGGTGAAAACGACCCGATCCTGACTCCGTTCATCCGCAGTCAGCTGGCGATCTTCTTGGCGTTGACTTTGCTGGCGTTGGGGGCGATCACCCTCCACTACGTGCGCCTTCCGACGCTGATGGGTATCGGCCAGTACAACCTGTACGTCGATCTGCCCAGGGCGGGCGGCTTGTATGCCACGAGCGCCGTGGTGTACCGCGGCGCACGGATCGGCCAGGTGACCGAAGTCGAGCCCACCGAGCAAGGCGCCCGCGCTACGCTGCGGATCGACGACCAGTACAAGATCCCGCTGGATGCGTCGGCCAACGTCCACTCCGTGTCGGCGGTGGGTGAGCAGTACCTGGACATGGTGTCCGAGAGCGGCGACACGAGCCGGCATTTTCGGGACGGGCAGACGATCACCAACAGCACGGTGCCCTCCGAGGTGGGACCAGCGCTGGATGCCGCCAACAACGCGCTGGCGGCGTTGCCCAACGAGAAGATCGATGACCTGTTGACGGAGGCGTCGCAGGCGGTCGGGGGGCTGGGCCCCGCGCTGCAGCGGCTGGTCGACTCCACAACTGCCATTGCCAGCGACTTGCGCGACAACCTCTCGCCCGTCAACGACATCATCGACCATTCGGCGCCGATCCTGGACTCGCAGGTGAACTCCGGCGACGCGATCGAGAGATGGGCAGCCAACCTGAACATCATCGGCGCGCAGGCCGCCGAACAGGACGCCGCGCTGCGCAGCGGTCTGCAGCAGGCCGCCCCGACCGCCGATCAGCTCAACGCGGTGTTCTCCGGCGTGCAGGATTCGCTGCCGCAGACGCTGGCCAACCTCGAAATCGTCATCGACATGCTCAAGCGCTACCACAAGGGCGTCGAGCAGGCGTTCGTGTACTTCCCGGAGAGCGCGGCGCAGCTCCAGGCGGGCACAGTCTTCCCGAGCTACGGCATCATCAACTTCGCGCTGCTGACCAACTTGAACCAACCGCCGCCGTGCCTCACCGGCTTCCTGCCGCCCTCGGAGTGGCGCGCCCCCGCCGACACGAGGCGGGCGCCACTGCCGTCGGGCCTGTACTGCAAGATCCCCAAGGACTATCAGGGCGTTGCCGTGCGAGGTGCCCGCAATTACCCGTGCGCGGACGTGCCGGGCAAGCGTGCCGCGTCGCCGCAGGATTGCCGCAGCAACGAGCCCTACGTGCCGTTGGGCACCAACCCGTGGTACGGCGACCCGAACCAGATCCTGACCTGCCCCGCGCCGGGGGCGCGCTGTGATCAGCCGGTCAAACCGGGTTACGTCATTCCGGGGCCCAGCGTCAACAATGGCTTGAACCCGCTGCCTGCCAGCCTGTTGCCGCCGTCGGGCTCTCCGGCTCCGGTCAGCGACCCGCTATCGCTGCCGGGCCAGGGCAGCGTGGCGTGCAGCGGCCAGCAGCCCAACCCGTGCGACTACACGCCGTCCCAGGTCCCGACGGCCATCTACAACCCGCAGAGCGGAGAGGTGATGACGCCCGACGGGTCGCGCTACACCGTGCGCGACTCCGCAGGCACGGGTGACGACGGCTGGAAGGCGATGCTGGCACCAGCCGGCTGAACGCCTCGAGGCGCCTGCGCGGTTCGCCGTAGGGTGATCTCATGCGCCTCAAGCTCGGTCGGCCATTCCTGACGGAATTCACCAAGCGGTTCGACGTGCCGCCGGCCGAAGCGGGCACACCGCTGGCGGTGACGTGGCTTGGGGTGGCCACGCTGTTGATCAGCGACGGCACCTCGGCGTTGATGACGGACGGCTTCTTCTCACGGCCCACCCTCGCCACCGTCGCATTGCGGCGGGTGGAGCCGTCGCTGGAGCGCATCATCGGCTGCCTCGAACGGACCCGGGTGCGCTCGCTCGAGGCGGTGATCCCGGTTCACACCCACTACGACCACGCGCTGGATTCGGCGGTGGTGGCCGGACGCACGGAGGCCAAGCTGGTCGGGGGCGAGTCGGCCGCCAACATCGGCCGTGGCTTCGGCCTTTCCGAGGACCGCGTCGTCGTCGCGACATCCGGTGAGCCGATTGTCCTGGGCGCGTACGAAGTGACGCTGATCGATTCGAAGCACTCACCGCCGGACAGGTATCCGGGTGTCATCACGGAACCGGTCCTGCCTCCGGTGAAGGCGTCGGCATACAAGTGCGGCGAAGCGTGGTCGGTCCTGATTCGGCATATGCCGACGAACCATCGGCTGCTGGTCCAGGGCAGCGCGGGATTCGTGGAAGGTGCGCTGGCCGGTCAGCAGGCCGACGTCGTGTATCTCGGGGTCGGTCAACTCGGACTGCTGCCTGAGCAGTACATGGTCGACTACTGGAACGAGGTGGTCCGGCGGGTGGGCGCACGCCGCGTGGTGCTGATCCACTGGGACGACTTCTTCCGCCCGCTGACCGAGCCCTTACGTGCACTGCCGTATGCCGCCGACGATCTGGACGCGACGGTCCGCGTGCTGTCCCGGTTGGCGGGCGAAGACGGGATACCTCTACACCTGCCCACGGTGTGGGAGCCCGAGAACCCCTGGGCCTGACCTCCCTTGCGCGAGCAGACGCGGAATCGCATTACCGAGGCCGATTTTGTGCGAATTTGCGTCTGCTCGCCAGACAAGTCAGCGCCGGCGCTGCCGAGCCACCTCGGCCAGTACCACACCCGCTGCAACGGAGGCATTCAACGATTCGGCCGAGCCCGCCATCGGAATCGACACCACGGCGTCGCAGTTCTCGCGCACCAAGCGCGACAACCCCTTACCCTCCGATCCGACCACGATCACTACGTCCCCAGTGGCGTCCAACTGGTCGATGGTGGTATCCCCGCTGGCATCCAGGCCAATCACCTGGAGTCCGGCGGCGCCCCAATCCCGAAGTGTCCGATTGAGATTCGTGGCCCGCGCCACCGGCACTCGAGCCGCAGCCCCTGCGCTGGTGCGCCATGCCACCGCGGTGACTCCAGCACTGCGCCGCTGTGGGATCAACACACCGCCGCCACCGAACGCAGCCACGGATCGCACGATCGCACCGAGGTTGCGAGGATCCGAGATGTTGTCCAGCGCAACGAGCAGGGCCGGCGTCGAGGAATCCCGAACAGCTGCCAGCAGGTCGTCGGGATGGGCGTACTCGTAGGGCGGAACCTGCAACGCGACGCCCTGATGCAGCCCGTTGGCGCTGATGCGGTCCAGGTCGGCACGCGGCACCTCCAGGATCGGCATCCCGGAATCAGCCGCGCGCCTGACCGATTCGGTCATGCGTTCGTCGGCATCGGCACCCAGGGCCACGTACAGCGTGGTCGCGGGAACACCCGCGCGCAGGCATTCCAGCACGGGGTTGCGGCCGAGCACCATCTCGGTGTCGTCGGTCTTCCTGGCGCCGCGACGTGACTTTTCCTTGGCCGCAGCGCGTTTGGCAGCCGGGTGGCTCGGCCGCAGGTGAGCGGGCGGTGTGGCGCCGCGGCCCTCGAGGCCGCGCCGGCGAACCCCGCCCGAACCGACG
>JBAPQQ010000022.1:0-4982 GCA_049280695.1 Mycobacterium sp. | reverse complement strand
ATCCCGCAGGCGGTTCGCCACCGATACGACGAGGTCGAGATCAAGGCCAGCGGCGTGGAGCGTCCCATCGTCGGCAAGGCGGGCCTGGAGGCGACCATGCACCAGGTCGACCTGACGCAGGCGTCGTGGCTCGTCAGGCCCGGCGCCATGCTTCCCGTCGGCAAGCTCGAAAGCCGGATCATCATCGACTCCACCCACCTCGGCCGCTTCATGGGGATCAACGACCTGATGGTCGAGGCACCGCCCAAGGAGACCAACGACGCCACCGGCGGCACCACCGAGTCGGGGATCTCCAGCAGCGTCGGGCTGGTGTTCACCGGAACACCCAAGGCCGCGGGCCTTCAGGAACGGGTCAGCGTCTCGGTGAACCTGTCCATGACGGCCCCCGACGACACCACGCTGGTGTTCAGCGCCACCGGCATTCTCACCGGCCCCGGCACCGCCGACCGGCCGGTTCCCGACGACAAGCTCGCCGCGGTGCTGGCGGCGTTCAGCAATCGACTGCCCGGGCAGAAGCTGCCGTTCGGCATCGGCCCCGACTCGGAGGGCGCCCGCGGATCCGATGTCATCATCGAAGGCATCGCGGAGGGACTAACCCTGCGCCTGGACGAGTTCACGGTGTCATGAGTTCTTCGTTGGTGTTCGTCGTGTGCGTGATAACCGCGGCGCTCGGCGTGTCCATGGTGATCGGCCTGCTGATCAACCGCCGCTCGGGCGTCCTTCGCGACAGCCCCGATGCGGTGGAACACGTCGCCGATCTGGGTCTGTCGCGGACGGGCCCGACGATCGTGCACTTCAGCGCCGTGTGGTGCGGGCCGTGCGCGGCGGTGCGCCGCGTGGTCGACCAGGTCTGCAACGACCTGCCCGATGTGGCACACGTAGAGATCGACATGGACGCCAATCCCGCAGTGGCGCGCCGACTTTCGGTGCTGTCGCTGCCGACGACGTTCATTTTCGACGCCCACGGGCGGCAGCGCTACCGCAGCGCGGGCGTACTCAAGGCGGCCGAGCTGCGGTCCAAGTTGGCACCTCTATTGGCTTGATGCCACCGCCGTTAGGTAAGCTTGCCGACGTGTCAGCCCGCCTCGAGCTCATGCTCACCAAGCGCCGCGCAGTTGATCTGTGCCGCACCGCGGGTTGTTTCTGTTGCTGTTGCCGCTGAGCGCGTCTCGCTCGTAGCGGCTTGAGCCGTGCATTTCCAGCCAGCTCGTCCAGCACAGGAGTATCTGTATGTCGACCACGACCACTGAAGTAGATGTCCGCGGCCCCCGGTTCGCCGCGTGGGTCACCAGCACGGTGCTGGTGGTCACGCTGCTGGTCTCCGCTGTCACCCCCGCCCTCGCGGCCGTGGTCCTCGGCCTGCAGGCCGTGGTGTTCGCGATCAGCGCACTACGCGGTCCGCGGCACAGTCCCTACGGCCTGATCTTCGCGAAGCTGGTCGCTCCGCGGCTCGGTCCCGTCACCGATCGCGAACCGGTCCCGCCGCTGAGATTCGCCCAACTCGTCGGCTTCGTCTTCGCGGTGCTCGGCGTAGTCGGGTTCGCCACCGGGCTGACCGTGCTCGGCGAGATCGCGACAGCGTTCGCCCTTGTCGCCGCGTTCCTCAACGCGGCATTCGGTATCTGCCTGGGCTGCCAGCTCTACCCGCTGGTCGCCCGGCTCAGCCCGGCAACTGTCAGGTAAGGGAAGGAAATTCATGGCACGCTCCGACGTCCTGGTCACCGTCGACTGGGCAGAGAGCAATCTCGACGCTCCCGACACGGTCTTCGTCGAAGTCGACGAGGACACCAGCGCATACGACAACGGGCACATCGCCGGTGCGATCAGGCTGGACTGGCGTAAGGACCTCCAAGACCCCGTCAAGCGGGATTTCGTTGACGCCGAACAGTTCTCGAAGCTGCTCTCCGACCGCGGCATCTCCAACGACGACACCGTGATCCTGTACGGCGGCAACAACAACTGGTTTGCGGCATACGCCTACTGGTATTTCAAGCTGTACGGGCACGAGGACGTGAAGCTGCTCGACGGTGGCCGCAAGAAGTGGGAGCTCGACGGGCACCCGCTGTCCACCGACACCGTCGAGCGCGAACCGACCAGCTACACCGCCAAGGAGCCGGACAACAGCATCCGCGCGTTCCGCGACGAAGTGCTGGCCGCGATCGGCGAGGCGAACCTCGTCGACGTCCGCTCCCCCGACGAGTTCTCGGGCAAGATCCTGGCGCCCGCGCACTTGCCGCAGGAGCAAAGCCAGCGACCGGGTCATATCCCCAGCGCCATCAACGTCCCGTGGAGCAGGGCAGCCAACGAAGACGGCACCTTCAAGTCCGACGACGACCTGAAGAAGCTCTACGGCGAGGCGGGGCTGGACGAATCCAAGGACACGATCGCGTACTGCCGCATCGGGGAACGGTCGTCGCACACCTGGTTCGTGCTGCGTGAGCTGCTCGGACACGAGAACGTCAAGAACTACGACGGAAGTTGGACCGAGTACGGCTCCCTGGTGGGAGCCCCGATCGAGTTGGGAAGCTGACTATGTGCTCTGCACCAAGACAAGGACAGACGTTGCCGGCCGGTGTCGACGTGGAGAAGGAGACCGTGATCACCGGCCGGGTGGTCGACGGCTCCGGCCAACCGGTGGGTGGCGCTTTCGTGCGCCTGCTGGACTCCTCGGACGAGTTCACGGCAGAGGTCGTCGCGTCGGCCACCGGTGACTTCCGGTTCTTCGCGGCACCCGGATCGTGGACCGTGCGCGCGCTCTCGTCAGTGGGCAGCGGCGACGCAGTGGTCGCCCCCCATGGCGCTGGCATCCACGAGGTCGACGTCAAGGTCGCCTGACCTCCGACCGCGCCGACTGGCCACTGGGCCGGTCGATCCAGCGCGCATTAGACTCTGCGACGTGGTGCTGTTCTACGAGATCCTGCTGGTGGCCTGCACCGTGGTGACCGCCTGGTTCGCGCTGTACGCGGTTTACCGGCTCATCTCTGACGACTCGTGACCTCATCCAGCCCCCAGCCGGGATCAGGCGACCGGGCGGTCGCCGCGGCGGCCGAGCGCGCCAAGACCACGGCATCCCGCAACATCCCGGTGTTCGGGGACCTTCCCTTGCCTGCCGATACCGCCAACCTGCGTGAGGGCGCGAACCTGCACGACGCGCTGCTCGCGCTGCTCCCACTCGTCGGCGTCTGGCGCGGGGAGGGCGAGGGCCGCGGGCCACACGGCGACTACCGCTTCGGTCAGCAGATCATCGTCTCCCACGACGGGCGTGACTACCTGAACTGGGAGGCCCGCTCCTGGCGGCTGACCGAAGCGGGCGATTACCACGAGCCCACGCTGCGGGAGTCCGGGTTCTGGCGGTTCGTCAGCGACCCGGCCGATCCCGCCGAGACGCAGGCGATCGAGCTTCTGCTCGCCCACTCCGCCGGCTACGTCGAGCTCTTCTACGGCCGCCCGCTCAACCAGTCGTCATGGGAACTCGTGACAGATGCGTTGGCACGCAGTCGATCCGGAGTGCTGGTCGGCGGCGCGAAGCGACTGTACGGAATCGTCGAGGGCGGCGACCTGGCTTACGTCGAAGAACGCGTGGACGCCGACGGCGGCTTGGTGCCGCATCTGTCAGCGCGCCTGTCGCGCTACGCGGGCTAGGCGCCTCGGCAAGGTCTGCGTCAACGGCCAACTTTTCGCAGTTGTCGTCTGTTGCTGACTGGGTAATTCGCAACAGCCGCTAGTCGTCCAAAGCAGCCCGCCGGCGACACAACGAGATGGCACCATCAGTGGCGTGCGCCGGTTGTGGAAGGCCCTCCGAACGCAGCCATGGTGGTTGCAGATCCTGACATTCAGTGGGCTCGTGATGGTGGGGTTGTCGGTTGTCGGCTTCGTCGTCACCATGGCCATAGACTCCTCCTCTCCGTCATATGACGAGTACGGTGCTGTCCGTATCCCTGGGTCGGGAACGGTCACGTTGCCCGCCGGGGAGGTTATTGTCAATTTCCATGCTCTGATCTACGGGAAGCAGAACCTCAGTCGCCCCGACCGCATCACGATGACGATCACCGCGCCACAGGGAATGGCCCAGCCCAACATCGTCGACTACACCGGCAAGTCCGGAAAGGTCGACGGCGGTGAACGCGAGAGACTGTTCCGAGTTGACGTCCCCCAAGACGGTGACTACCGCGTTCACGTCGATGGAGACGTGCGCGGATATCGCAATCCCCGAATCACTTTCGGCGGTGAGAGCCCCATTGCGAATTCCGAGTGGCCGGTCATCGCGGCGTTCGGGCTCGGCATGGTGTTGCTGGTGCCCCTCGCGGTTCGCCTCGGGTAGGCGCCGTGACGCCTGCGTGGCTACCTGACTACGGTTCACTCGTTCGCCGGCAAGTACCCGCACGCGACCGCTGCTCCCCGGTCGGCGCAGTCGCTACCCCTTCGGTCAAGCCAAGCCCGTGGTGAGCCCGTGGTGGCCCACAACCTGGACGACAACTGGGTGCAGCCCGCGACAATTCTGCATGACACTATCCACATCGAACGAGCGCCCTTGTTACTCCTCCAGAGGCTGGTGCCCCGGCAAGCCGGCGCTCTTGCGAGCACGGCGATGGCGGCGTCCTGTACTCACCTGACATAGCGGGACGTAGACGGGAAGCGGCCCCCGAGCCGTCGTTCCCGGTTGGACAGACCAGGGGCTCGGGGGCCGGGTGACTGCGGGGAATTACCAGCGCCATGCAGCGGGGGCTTCCTCGCTTGCGGCTGCTAGCCGGCAGTCACCTCACGTGTCCATAAGTCAATCAATTCGCGGACCACCTCCTTTCCCGTGTACCGGCGAAGGTACCCGGGATCGCCAGGCGCGACAAGGAAATAATCACGCGGCGTCAGCGGTCGCTGACGGTCGCGCGGTCGACGAGCTCGACGAATTCGGATGCCAGCGGGGCCTCGGGCAACCGCCGGCCATCCAACGCGTACACGCGGGCGGCCAGCGTGATACTCGATAC
>JBAPQQ010000021.1:0-1548 GCA_049280695.1 Mycobacterium sp. | reverse complement strand
GCTGGTGGACCGCGCACTGATCGCCGCTTATGCGGGCGGGCTGGCGCCGATCCTGTGCCTGACCAAGACGGACCTGGCGGCACCCGAGCCGTTCGCGGCGCACTTCGCCGACCTGGACCTGACCGTGACGACGGCCGGTCGCGACGACCCCCTGAACGTCGTCTTGCCCTTGTTGGCCGGGCAGGTGACCGTGCTGCTCGGCCACTCCGGGGTGGGAAAGTCGACATTGGTGAATCGCCTTGTGCCGCAAGCAGATCGGGCAATCGGCGCGGTGACGGGCGTCGGCAAGGGGCGGCACACGTCGACGCAGTCGGTGGCGTTGCCGCTGCCCGGGAGCGGCTGGGTGATCGACACCCCGGGCATCCGGTCGTTCGGGCTGGCGCACATCGAACCCGACGACGTGCTGCTGGCGTTCTCCGACCTAGCGCAGACCATCGAGGACTGCCCGCGCGGGTGCGGACACCTCGGCCCGCCCACCGATCCGGAATGCACGCTGGACGCGGTGCAGGGCCCGGCGGCACGACGGGTGACGGCGGCTCGCCGGCTGTTGCGGGTGCTCACCGAAACCTAGCCTGACCTGCGTCGTTTTGGTCCGCACCCAGGCCGCCCTTACGATTTGGTGCAGTGTTCGTAGCGGCCTCGCGGCGTCGGCACCGAGGTGGCCGCCCGCGGGCGGGGGCAGAAGGACGGCCGCGAACGTGAATCGAGAGGATCCGAAATGAAGACACGCGTCGGCAAGATCACCGGCATTTCCGCTGCCGCGGCAGCGATCGCCCTGTCGATGGGCGTCACCGTGACGGCCCACGGCGATCCCGAACCGTCGCCAACCCCGACGACGACCACCACCGAAACCCTCAAGCCGCCGGACCCTCAGGGCTCGGGTTGTGACACCTACAAGAAGCAGGTGCCGACCGGCAACGGGTCGTTCGCAGGGATGGCGACCGAGTCGCTGCCGGACGCCGTCGCCAACAACCCGATGCTGACGACGCTGAACGCGGCCATCACCGGCCAGCTGAACCCGACAGTCAACCTCGTCGGCACTCTCAGCAGCGGCACGTACATCCTGTTCGCCCCGGTGGACGACGCGTTCGCCCAGCTGCCGCCCGAGAAGCTCGACATGCTCAAGGCCGACCCCGCGGCGCTGAGCAATCTGCTCAGCTACCACGTCGTGCTGGGCCAGCTCTATCCCGAAGACGTGCACGGCAAGCTGACCACCCTGCAGGGCAGCCAGGTGACGGTGACCGGCAAGGGCGGCGACATCAAGGTCGACGACGTCGCGAAGGTGGTTTGCGGCGGCATCACGACCGCCAACGGCGTGATCTACATGATCGACACCGTGCTGGACCCGGCGGATGCGCTGCCGGCGACGGCGACGACGACGTCGAGCGCCACCAGCACCACCACCACTACCAGCACCACCGCGACGAGCTCGCCGACCACCACGACAACGCCCTAGCGCGCGAAACCGGCTCGAGTCAGGCCGCGGCGCGGCGGGCTTCCTGCCGGCTCTCGCGCCAGCCGCGCACCGCGGCGATCGCGCTCTTGAGC
>JBAPQQ010000020.1:0-5426 GCA_049280695.1 Mycobacterium sp. | reverse complement strand
GCTGGGCGGCGGCCTGTTGCGCGGCGCGCAACTGAGCGGCGATGGTCTCGGGCAGTTCCACCGGCAAGGGCGTGCGCACCGGCAGCGGGGTGTCACCACGCCGAACCACGGTGTCCGCCAACGTCTTCCGGGCCTCGTCGGCCAGCGCATCGATCGTCTCGTCGGGTCCATTGACCACGCAGCGCACCATCCAGCGGTATCCGTCGACTCCGATGAAACGCACCGTGCCGTTTCCGCGGCCGACCACCTCACGGCCCCACGGACCCGACTCGATCGACACCTTGGCGTTGTCCTTGCGCAGCGCGTCGGCCAGTTCGGTGGCGACCTCGCGCCACAGCCCGGCGCTCTTGGGCGCCGCATACGCGGCCACGGTGAACCGGCCGCTCGGCGTCACCAGCCACACTGCGCTGGGCACGCCCGTCTCGGTGAGTTCGACCTGGAGCTGACTGCTTTCCTGCACCGGGATCAGCACCGACCCGAGGTTCAGCCGCGCGACCTCTGCCTGCGCGGGATCGTCGAAGTCCTCGATGTCGAACGGGCCGTCGACGTCGGGATCGATCGTTGAATTGCCTTCTGCCATCTATAAGCTCGCATGTCCTCCGGAAGAGCCGTGACCACCGGCACCGCGCGTGGTCTGCGCCAGGCCGGCTTCGTCGAACGACGACACCTCGATCAAGTCCGGCAACTCCACCCGCTGCACCAGCAGCTGGGCGATCCGGTCGCCGCGATGTAGGACTATCGGCGTCTTGGGGTCCAGGTTCACGAGCGCCACCTTGATCTCCCCGCGGTAGCCTGCATCGATCGTACCGGGACTGTTGACGATCGAAAGCCCAAGGCGGGCAGCCAATCCCGATCGCGGATGCACCAATCCCACCATCCCGTACGGGATCGCGACCGCGATGCCGGTGGGTACCAGCGCCCGCTGGCCGGGACCGAGTTCGACGTCCTGCGCGCTGTACAGGTCGATGCCCGCGTCGCCGTCGTGGGCGCGGCTGGGCATCGGCAGGTCACGGTCCAGGCGTACGACCGCCAGAGGGGTGGACACGACCCCAAAGACTACCCTTGGCCGCGTGTCGGCAAGCCCAGCCACGTCGCAATCCGTGCGCTATCGCGAACGGCTGACGGTGCCGTGGTGGTGGTGGCCCCCCGCGTTGGGCTTGGCTGCGGTCATCGCGTTGGAGGTCAACCGGGCGGCCCGCGGGCTGCCGGCCTGGATCTCGTTCGCGGTCTTGTCTGCGATCGCCGCCGGCGTGGTGGTCTGGTTCGGGCGTGTCGAGGTCCGGGTGACCGTCGGCGCGCACGGGCCGCCGGTGCTGTGGGCCGGCCCGGCGCACCTGCCCGCCGATGTGGTCAGCCGCTCGGCGGAGATTCCGCAGTCAGCCAAGTCGGCGGCACTGGGTCGCCAGCTCGACCCCGCCGCCTACGTGCTGCACCGACCCTGGATCGGCCCAATGGTGCTGCTGGTACTCGACGATCCCGACGACCCGACGCCGTACTGGCTGGTGAGCAGCCGCCACCCAGAGCGCGTGCTGGCCGCCTTGCGGCAGCCACCCACCGGCTAGGCGGCGCAGTCGGTGCAGACCATCCGCCCGTTCTTCTCGCTGGCCAGACGGCTGCGATGATGCACCAGAAAACAACTGGAACAGGTGAATTCGTCAGCTTGCTTCGGAATCACCCGAACCGACAGTTCCTCACCCGACAGATCCGCACCAGGCAGCTCGAACGACTCGGCCGACTCTGATTCGTCGACGTCGACCACCGCTGACTGGGCCTCGTTGCGCCGCGCCTTCAGCTCCTCGAGCGAGTCCTCAGACACATCGTCGGCTTCTGTACGCCGTGGGGCGTCATAGTCCGTTGCCATAGCTTTGCCCCCTTGTCTACATGCCGCAGCAGAGCTTTGTACCAGCACCGAACGCATCCGCCAAACGATTCGTGCCCGAATTCGGACGTGTTCAAGTGTGATTTACATCACAATTATTGCAGGGGCATTGCGGATCGCGGCAACTACTGGCTCTAAAGTGCACACGTGGTCGCACAAATCACCGAAGGCACCGCATACGACCGGCACGGACGGCCGTTTCGGCGACGCAATTACAGGCCCGCCATCATCGTCGCGGTGGCACTGTTCGTCGTCACCGCGATCGTCTGGATCATCGCGCTGACGCGCCCATCCGACGTTCACGAGATCACCGCGTGCAACCCGCCGCCCGGGCGCAGCGACCCGTCGCAGCCGACTCTGGGCGAGCAGGTGTCGCGCGCCGACATGGTCGACGTCGCACCGGGAAGACTCATCGATGCCAAAGTCCGGGTGCTCAACGCCAGCGGGCAGGGCGGTCAGGCCGCGACGGTGGCCAGTGGGCTGAAGGACCTCGGATTCGGCCAGCCCACTGCCGATAACGACCCGGTCTACGCCAACACCAAACTTGTGTGCCAGGGCCAGATCAGGTTCGGCCGTGCGGGGCAGGCGACGGCGGCGGCCGTCTGGCTGGTGGCGCCGTGCCTCGAGCTATATCAGGACCAGCGGAACGACGACGCGGTCGACTTGGCATTGGGGACCGAGTTCGAGGCGCTCAGCCACAGCGACGACATCGACGCAATGCTGGCCAGCCTGCGGCCGGAAGCCACCACCGGACCGGATCTTTCGCTGTTGCCCAAGATCCACGACAGCAACGCGTGCTGAGGTCTCAGGGCTCCGGAAGTTCGTCGCCTGCGCCGAGGCGCTCGAGAAGTTCGCGAATTGCAGCAGCGATGCCCGGTGCGGCTGCCAACGTCAGCGACGGGCCGTCGGCGCGCGGCAGCTGAACGCGTGCGCCCGCTTCGGCGGCGATCAGAGCTCCGGCCGCCCAGTCCCAACGGTTGAGGCCGTGCTCGTAGTGGGCATCCAGCCGGCCGCACGCCACCATGCACAAGTCCAACGCAGCCGAGCCGATTCGCCGGACGTCGCGCACGTAAGGCAGCACACCGGCAAGGACCGCCGCCTGGGCCGCACGACGCGACGGCGAATAGCCGAAGCCGGTGCCGACAAGGGCCATCGACAGGTCGTCGATTGAATTGCAGCGCAACGGTTTCGATGCACCCGAGGTGCCGGCGACCCGCGCACCGAGCCCGCGGCCGGCCGAGTAGACCAGCCCACCGGTGACGTCGGCGACGGCCCCGGCCACGGAGTTCCCGTCGAGCTGGGCCGCCACCGACACCGTGTAGGCGGGAATTCCGTAGAGGAAGTTGACGGTGCCGTCGATCGGGTCGAGCACCCACGTCACCCCGTCATGGTTGCCCTGCGGGCCACCGCCCTCCTCGCCGAGCACCGGCTCCCCCGGCCGCAGTTGCGCCAGTCGGTCCCGCAGCAGCCGTTCGGCTTCGGTGTCCACCACTGTCACCGGATCGGTCCGGGTGCTCTTCGACTGGACCGTTCCGTCGCCGTATTGCGGTCGGCCGTCACCGAACAGGTCGGCACGACGCGCGCCGACGAACTCGGCGGCTTCGGCCGCCAGTTGCTCAGCCACCCAGCGCAGTTCGGCCACATCGATCTCGCGTTCGGTCACCGCAACATCGCAGCATGCGAATCGCTCCTCGCGCCACCCGCAGACAGTAGGGTTGGAATCGCGTCGACCGCCGCCAAGGAGTGCTCATGACCGCCACGCAAACCCCGCTCACCGACACCGGAAGCGACGCGCCGCCGCATCGCCGGGGATTCGGCGTGGACGTGGGCGGCAGCGGGGTGAAGGGCGGCATCGTCGACCTTCAGACCGGCCAGCTCATCGGCGACCGCTACAAGCTCCCGACGCCCCAACCGGCCACACCCGAGGCGGTGGCCCAGACCATCGCGGCGGTGGTGCGGGAGTTCGGCTGGACGGAGTCGCTGGGCGTCACCTATCCCGGCGTGGTGACCAACGGGGTGATCCGCACCGCGGCGAACGTCGACAACGCATGGATCGGTCTTGAGGCCACCAAGGTGATCGGCTCCGCGCTCGACGGCCAGGCGGTCGCGGTCCTCAACGACGCCGATGCGGCGGGCCTGGCCGAGGAGAAGTTCGGGGCAGGCAAGGACAACACCGGCGTGATCGTGCTGCTGACGTTCGGCACGGGCATCGGGTCGGCGGTAATTCACAACGGGATCCTGCTGCCCAACACCGAATTCGGCCACCTCGAGGTGGGCGGCATGGAGGCCGAGCACCGTGCCGCGTCTTCGGTGAAGGAAAAGAAGGGCTGGAGCTACAAGCGCTGGGCACCGGAGGTCACCAGGGTGTTGGTGGACATCGAGAACGCGATCTGGCCGGACCTTTTCATCGCCGGCGGCGGCATCAGCCGCAAGGCCGACAAGTGGATTCCGCTGCTGACGTGCCGGACGCCGGTGGTGGCGGCGGCGCTGCAGAACACCGCGGGGATTGTCGGCGCGGCGATGGCCTCACAAGTCGACGTGACCGGGGCGATCACACCGCTGAAAAGGGTATGAGAGGGTCCTGTCGTTACAATGGTCGGCGGCGGCCGCAGATCGAAGACAGCGGCGACAGACAAGACTGAGACACGCCGACATTCGACATAGCGCAAGCCAGCCCGTACTGGGCCGTGCCCTGCGCAATGCTTGACGAGGTCGGCAGCGGCGAAAGGGAGTACGTGGCAGCGACGAAGGCAAGCCGGGCGACCGAAGAGCCGGCGAAGCGCACCGCTACCAAGACCCCCGCCAAGCGGACACCGGCGAAGGCGTCCGCTCCGGCCAAGCGGGCGGCCAAGGCCACCAAGGCGACCAAGGCGACCAAGTCCGCACCTGCCAAGGCCCAAGCGGCCAAAGCGACGACGAAAGCGGCTGGTAAGCCGCGTGCGGCGCGGGCGAAGGCGGAGAAGGCAGTCAAGGCCGAACCGGCGCCCTCACGCAGCAGGTCGAAGAAGACGGCGGCGGAGCAGGTCGAAGTCGCTGCCGACGTCGAGGTGGTGGACAGCGACCTCGTACTCGAGGCGGCCGAACCGGGTGAGGACATCGACGTCGACGACGCGGATCTGGAGCTCGATGACCTGGAAGAGGCCGCTGAGGACGACGTCGAGGTAGTCGAGGCAGCCGAAGACGACGCGGAGCCGGATGCCGAGGCGGTCGAGGCGGTGGCCGAGGAGGCGCCCCCCGCGGAGGACGAGGAAATCGCCGAGCCGAGCGAGAAGGACAAGGCGTCGGGCGACTTCGTCTGGGACGAAGAGGAATCCGAGGCGCTGCGCCAGGCCCGCAAGGATGCCGAGCTCACTGCGTCGGCCGACTCGGTGCGCGCCTACCTCAAGCAGATCGGCAAGGTGGCGCTGCTCAACGCCGAAGAGGAAGTGGAGCTGGCCAAGCGCATCGAGGCCGGCCTCTATGCCACGCAGCTGATGGCCGAGCTCGCCGACAAGGGCGAGAAGCTCCCCGCCGCCCAGCGGCGCGACATGATGTGGATCTGCCGTGA
>JBAPQQ010000019.1:0-2353 GCA_049280695.1 Mycobacterium sp. | reverse complement strand
GTCCACGGGTGTGCCGCCCGGCGACACCGTGTCGCTGCGGTACAGCTCGCCCTGCGCGGGCAGCGCGACGGCGGCGTCGGTGATCTCGGCGCCCGCCTGCCAGAGCGCGACGTGCACGGCCCAGTCGTCGCGGCCGCGGGTGGAGAACTCGCGCGTGCCGTCGAGCGGGTCGATGATCCAGACGCGGTCCTTGTGCAGCCGGCGCAGGTTGTCGTGTGCCTCCTCGCTGAGCACGCCGTCGTCGGGCCGCTCGTCGCGCAGTCGCTCGAGGATCAGCGCGTTGGCGCGCTTGTCGCCCGCCGCGCCGAGCGCCCACGGGTCGGCGAACCCGAGTTGGTCGCGGACCTCGAGCAGGAGCCGGCCCGCGGCGTCGGCGAGCTGGCCGGCCAGTGCGGCGTCGGTCAGGGTCACGGCTGCAAGTATCGCTGAGTACCCTCTCCTAACCGCCGAGTGTGGGTCCTACGCACGCCATCACGCGAATTCTCGTACCTAAACCACACACTCGGCGAATCTCAGAACGCCGGCCACGGGATCGGACGGCGGCGATCGGGCGACGGCATCACCGGGTTGTCCAGCAGCGCCTCCGCTCGCCGGCGCAGTGCGACCACCTCGTGGCCGGTGATGTGCGCGCGCAACGCGTCGGCGAGCACTCCCCGCAGCGCCGTGCGAAGCTCGTCGACCGCGGCCAGCGTGTCGTCGTCGATCGGCTTGCCGGCCCACCCCCACAGCACCGTGCGCAGCTTGTCCTCGACGTGAAGGCTCACGCCGTGGTCGACCCCGTACATGTTGCCGTCCAGCCCGACCAGGATGTGGCCGCCTTTGCGGTCGGCGTTGTTGATCAGCACGTCGAACACCGCCATCCGGAAGAGTCGGGCGTCGTCGGCGTGCACCAGTGTGACCTCGTCGCCGGCGTAGTCGTAGGCCCGCAGCACCGCGAGGTAGCCTGCGGGCACCTTGCCGGCGGGGAACAAGTCGACGGCATCAGGGCTCGTGCGTTCGGTGTCCGCCGACGAGTCGTCGGGCTCCTCGATCCACCGCTGCACCATCCCGCGGCCGGCCGGCCCGTCGCGAATGATGGTGTGCGGCACGACGTTCCAGCCCAGCGACTCCGACACCAGATAGGCACCCACCTCGCGACCGGCCAGCGTGCCGTCGGGGAAGTCCCACAGCGGCTGCTCGCCGGCGACCGGCTTGTAGACGCAGTGAATGCGGCTCCCGTCGCGTTCCGCCTCGCACAGGAACGTCGCGTTGCTGGCCGAGCGGATGCGCCCGATGACGGTCAGCTCGCCGGCCTGCAGCGCCTCATGACTCGGCGTCATCAGCCAACGCACCTCGCCGGTAACCGTTGGTGCGCACGCAGATGTGGCCGGCGGGGTCCAGCGGCTCGTCGCACAACGGGCACGGCGGTCGGCCCGCCGAGATGACGCGGTTGGACCGGGCGGCGAACTCCCGGGCCGACTCCGGCGTCAGGAACACGCGCACGGCGTCGGGGCCCTCCTCCGCATCGTCGAGCACCACCGAGGCGTCGAACTCCGTGTCCGTCACCGCGAGCAGTTCCACCACGACGGTCTGGGCCTCGGAATCCCAGCCGAGACCCATCGTGCCGACCCGGAACTCTGCGTCGACGGGTGTGACCAACGGGCTCAGGTCCTCGACCTCGCCGGTGTCCGGCGGGATCGGGGTGCCGAATCGGCGGTGCACCTCGGAGAGCAGCGCCCCGATCCGCTCGGCGAGCACGGCCACCTGTTGTTTCTCCAGGATCACGGAGACGATGCGTGCGTCGTGCACGGCCTGCAAGTAGAACGTCCGGTTCCCGGGCTGCCCGACGGTCCCGGCCACGAATCGGTCGGGTGAGCGAAACACGTGAATTGCGCGGGCCATGACGTATCCAAAATACCGTCTGGGTAGCTAATCGGTGGAGCCGCCGACCACCGCGTCGGAGGCCGGTACCTGCCCGTCGCTGGGCGGCTTGACGAGGCCGGCAGCGAGGTCGGCGCCAGTGTGGTTGAGGTGCAACACGAACGGGCGCATCGGCGTGTAGCGGATCACGCTCATCGACGCGGGGTCGGCCACGATGCGCTGGAAGCTGTCCAGGTGGGCGCCGAGCGCGTCGGCGACCACCGCCTTGATGACATCGCCGTGCGTGCACGCCACCCACAGCGCGTCGCCACCGTGTTCGTCGGCCAGCCGCCTGTCGTGCTCGCGGACTGCGGCCACCGCCCGCGCCTGCACCTGCGCCAGGCCCTCCCCATCGGGGAACACCGCCGCGCTGGGCTGGGCCTGCACCACCTTCCACAACGGCTCCTTGACCAGCTCGCCCAGATTGCGCCCGGTCCACTGGCCGTAGTCCACC
>JBAPQQ010000018.1:0-1778 GCA_049280695.1 Mycobacterium sp. | reverse complement strand
TCGATGGACCCCCACGCGGCGGCGTAGCCCTCGTTGACATTGACGGTGCCGGCCTGCAGCCGGGTCGCGACCCGGCGCCCGTGGTCGGGATCGGAGGTCCAGACGGAAAAGTTCAGCCCGTAGGAACTGTCGTTGGCCTTGGCGATCGCCTCGTCCTCGGTCTCGACGCGGTACAGCGAGACCACGGGGCCGAAGGTCTCGTCGGCGAACGCGGCCATGCCTTCGCGCACGCCCGTCAGGATCGTCGGCTCGTAGAAGTACGGGCCGATGTCGGGCCGCGCCCGCCCGCCGGCGAGCACTGTGGCCCCCTTGCTCACCGCGTCGTCGACGTGATGTGAGACGGTTTCGAGCTGCTTCTCGTGGATCAGCGTGCCCATGTCAGCTGAATAGTCAAGCGCAGCAGACAGTTTCATTGCCTTGGTGGCCATCACAAACCGCTCGACGAACTCGTCCCACAGCGGGTCGGGGACGTAGATGCGCTCGATCGAGATGCACAGCTGCCCCGCGTTGGAGAACGCCGCACGCACGGCGCCGGTTGCCGCCTTGCCGACGTCGGCGTCGTCGAGGACCAGCAGCGCGTTCTTGCCGCCCAGCTCCATCGAGCAGTCGATGAGCCGCTCGCCGGCCTGGGCGGCCACCACCCGCCCGGTGCTGGTCGAACCGGTGAACATCAGGTAGTCGCTCTGCTCGATGATCGGCGTGCCCAGCTCGGCTCCGGGCCCGGTGACCTGCTGCACCAGCCCGGCAGGCATGCCGGCCCGCTCGAGCATCTGCACCGCCCACAGCGCCGAAAATGGAGTGCGGTCGTCGGGCTTGGCCAGCACGGCGTTGCCGGCGACGAGCGCCGGGATCGCGTCGCTGATGCCGAGGGTGAGCGGATAGTTCCACGGCGAGATGATGCCCACCAGGCCCTTGGGGTGATGATGCTCCCAGACTTGGGTGAGCACCAGCTGGATGCCCTGCCGACGCTTCGGTGTCAGGTAGTCCTCCGCGGTGTTCCCGTAGTAGCGCGCAGTCAGGGCGACGTCGGCGACCTCTTCGAACGCATGACGGCGCGCCTTGCCGTTCTCCAGCTGGATGATGTCGAGCACCTCGTCCTGATGGCTGAGAACCAGGTCGTGGAAGCGCAGCATGACCTCGGCGCGCTCCCGTACCGGCCGCGCCGCCCACTGCGGCTGCCGTTCACGTGCCCGGTGCGCCGCGGCGACGACGTCGTCGCGTGTGCAGTGCGGCACCCGGCCCAGCGGTTCGCCGGTCATCGCGTTGGTGATCTCGCGGTAAGCGCCGGAGTTCGCGCTGCTGACGCGTCCCGCAAGGGTCTGGAGCAGGGCGGTGGTTTCGGCGCGGGCAGCAGGCTTGGCTTGTCGCAGCGTGGTCATCGGGTCTCCTCGGCCTCGGGCGGGACAGCACGGACGGCTGCATCCATGCTTCTCCGGCTGAGTAGCCGAGGGAAGACCGCGGGAAACGAAACTTGGCCGTTAGGGGGTCGGCGGCGGGGGTGCGAGCGGTCCCGGCTGCTGTGGTCCGGCCGGAACGCCGGGCGGAGGGTTCGCGTTCGCAGTCATCGGGCGTTGCGCCAGCATCAACAGTCCGTCCTTCCAGGTCAGGTCCTGGTCCTGGATGGCATGCCAGATGCCGCGCAGGTACGACGTCCGTGGGCCCTCGTTGTCGGGAACGTCCGTGGTGCCGGGGGGTAGGTTCTCCGGGCTGGACAGATGCGGAACCGCTGGGGACGTTGCAGCAGGCAGAGCTTCCGCCGCGGAGGCTTGGGTGACGAC
>JBAPQQ010000017.1:0-1727 GCA_049280695.1 Mycobacterium sp. | reverse complement strand
GCTCGAAAACGCCGCTGGGGACGGTCGCCACCACGGGCGGCCGGGTGGTCGGCGTCACCGGCGTCTGCTCGAAGACACCCGACGAGGGCACGCGGAGGTCATCCGGGTTGATGCACGCGCCGTTCCTCATCACCCCGCCGGCGTGCTCGCAGCAGTAGTCGGTGGGCATGTCGCGGTCCAAGCACGACGCGAAGTCGCTCTCTTTGTAGTCGGCGTTCGCGATCGCGATGCTCGCGAACGGAGCGACGATCAGCGCGAACGCGCCGGAGTACAGGGCGGTGCGGACGATGCGGCGGGTGGTCTTGCTGGTGGTCATTGCTGTTCCTTTTTCCGTGGTGATGTCGGATGACACAGGTAGGAACAGACGGCCCGCCAATCGGTGACACTTTTTTTCGGCGGGATTTTTCGGTGCGGCCTAACCGCCGATCAAGTTCGGATCGGCGCGCCCGGTGACCAGCGGCAGATCCAGGGACGTGACGATTCCCGCAGGTGCGGCACAGACGTAAGGCACCGCGTTGACGCAATGCGCGGCCGTCGCGACGATCCCCGGGTTGCTCACCAGCCCGGCCTCGACGGTCTCGGGCTGCCAGCCCTTGATGGTCACGAACGTGTCCGGGTTGCCTTTCACCTCGACTTCGAACCGCTCGCCCTCGGGACCGAAATTCCACGCCGGATCGAGGTCTTTCTCGCCCATCAGCCAATTGACGCCGGCCCGCACCACCACGTCGCCGCCGACGACGGCCTCCCAGTGGAATCGCTGAGCCGCCACTTTCCCCGGTTCGATCGGCCCGATCGGCGAGTCGATTGGCGCGGTGGCCACCGCCACCGCGTGGTTGGTGCGGATCTCCGCCCTGCGCGCCAGCCCCAGTGCAGCCAACACCATGTGGATCGACTGCCTGAAGCCTCCCGTCAGCAGCTCGAGCATCGGGCCGCTCTCTGCTTCCTCGCGCGTTCCGCCGAAACACATGATGTGGCGGACGACGTCGGCGGCGCCATAGGTACGGATGTCTGAAAACTCTTCGGCGCGAACGAAAGTCACCGCAGATGAGACCGCCGAGAACGCCAGCGGGAAGATTTCGGTGACGCCGCCGGGGTGGATGCCGGTACCGTGCAGGCTTACACCGCCCTCCGCGCAGGCGGCAGCCAACGGCGCCGCCTGTCGTTCTGGCGGATAGAACCATCCCACCGGGCTGACGACGTTCTTGCCGGACCACAACAGCGCGGCGACTTCGTCCGGGTTCGGTATCAACGGCGCGTACACCACCGCGTCGGCGTCGATTGCCAGGATGTCGTCGATGCTCGACGTGGCCGTGACGCCGAGCGGTTCCGCGCCGACGATCTCACCGACGTCCTTGCCGTGCTTGTCTTTTGAGTGCACCCAGCATCCGGCGAGCTCGAGTTCGGGGTGTCGGGCAATGCAGTCGATCGCGGCCTTACCGACCGAGCCGGTGGCCCACTGGATGGTGCGCAGCGCCATGCCGACGAATCTAACCCGAGGCCTTCACTACTGTTGACGGATGCCTGATCTGGTCCTGTTCGAGGTGCGCGACCGCGTCGCTCTGATCACCGTCAACGACCCCGACCGCCGCAACGCCGTCACCGGCTCGATCTCTGAGGGCCTGCGCGCGGCGGTCGCCCGCGCGGAAGCCGACACCGCCGTGCATGCCGTGATCGTCACCGGCGCGGGAAGCGCGTTCTGCGCGGGCGCCGACCTGGCAGCGCTGGCC
>JBAPQQ010000016.1:0-5521 GCA_049280695.1 Mycobacterium sp. | reverse complement strand
GCTTGAGGGTGATGGTCTTGTCGTCCACCACGTGGTCGTAGATCTTCGAGTAATCCCATAGGTGCACAGCGCGGAAGTGCAGGTTGTCCGACCCGTTCTCGACGAAGTCCATGACGTGAGTGTCCTGGAACAGCGTCGCGGTGCTGGTCACGTAGGCGGAGTCGTACGGATCGGCGAAGAGAACGGGGAAGGGGCGGTCGGGCTTCGAGAGATCTTCGCCGTACCAGACGAAGAGGACACCGAACTCGACGACGACCGTCATCGAGTGCTCTCCCTCGAAGAACACCTCGTACTTCGTGTCGTTCCCGACGACCTTCGACTCGACGGTGACGAAAGTATCGAGGAACAGGATCGGCGAGGGGCGGCGCTTTTCGTACTCGGCGACGGGAATCAGGGTGAACCATGTGTGGAGACGCTGGGGCCGGGGGTTGACCCGCTTGTGCGCAGGCTTCCGGTCAGCTGAGTTCGGTTGGTGCGAAGTCGTACGTGGGTCGTCGAACCTGGTCTTCGGCACGAGCAGTCCTTACTCATTTATCTAACTGATCGATTACTTATTTCGCTACCGTAGCGTCGTCCGCCTGCGGGGTCAAGACCGTGGCGTGCTTGGTGACCTCGGGAAGCACGTCCTCGCCGAGCAGCCGCAGGCTGGTCCACCCGTCCTGCAGTGGCAGTCCTCCGATGAGCGGGTTCATCACCACTTCCTTTCGGCCCGAGCGGATCTGATCGATGAGTTCGTCGGTACCGCCAACTACACTGATACGGAGGCAACACACCGCAGACCGCCAGATCTACTGAGAAACCCGTCAACTATATTGAGACCGGACACCACAGTCGTCGTGATTCACCTGATGAAAACGGAGGACTTAACCTGACATAATGTGGCTTATCGGCACAGCGGGGTATGCCCAGCGGCAGATGAAAGCGGATGAAAGTGCTCGCACGCCTTGACGATTGGACGATCCTTCTTCAGCGGATCTGCGTCAGAGTGAGCGCCTGATCTGCACGGCACTGAAAGCCGTGAGCGTGCCTCCGCCGGCCCGGCAGGCCACGCGGGCGGCAATCATCCACCCCTCTCGCTTCTCACGCATCACCCTCAATACGTCACCGTGACGAATTACACTGGGGTGACGAGGTGCTGGGAGGCGATGATGCAAACGCGCGACGCACCATTCTGGCGGCGGACTTCGTTCTGGTCGGAGCGGTCAAAGACCCAACACGCGTCGGAGTCCCCGGTCGACTTCGTGCATCATGTTCGACGATACTTCCCCGATCCGATCCGACAGGTCTGTCTTGTTCAGCGGTACGAGCGCAGTGACATTGACGACTGAATCGCGTGGGAGCCCTGTCGCGACGGCAGGCAGGAACACATTGCCGGGCATTGCCGCCAAGGCCGTCTTCGAGGTGATCACCGCGGTGAGCACGGTTGCAAGGCGGCTGGCGTTGTACGGATCGGACTGGATAACCAGCACGGGACGGCGCTTTGCTGGTCGGCTGCCCGACGGCGCTCCGAGGTCGGCCCAGTAGAGCTCAGCTCGGCTGATCACCATTCGTCGTCCATTGCGTCCAATACGCGGTGTCCGACGGCTACGGCGGCGGCCTCCGCCTCGTCCGTGCCGTCGAGGCGTTCCAGCGCACTGTCGATCTGGCCGGTCAGCGATTGGGTGTCCAACTCGTCTAAGTAGCGCTGCGCAGCTCGGGCGAAGAACTCGGATCGGCTCATGCCAAGGTCAGCCGCGGTCCGGGAGACGCGATCGAACGTCTCGTCGGAGAGAGAGATGGCTGTCTTCACGACAAGAGTATAACCCGGTATAACCGAGGTGGGGGGCTAGCTGCCTGCTGGGCCGGTTGTATCGGACACAAAGCGCCCTACCCCTTCCACGCCCCAACATCGTCACTGTGACGTCTTGCGGCCGGCACCGATCATTCTGCGGCACTGAGGACTTCGATTTTGCAGGCCGGCCCATGGGCGCGGGCGAGCCGCTCGTCCATCGTCAGTAGGGTCGCGTCGAAGGCCTCCGCGAGCGCAACGTAGAACGCATCCCATCCTCGCACCGAATCCCGAAGTCCCCAGGCCCGCTCCAGCAACCACCGGTGCCCGAATCGCTCGCCCGGCCAGTCCCGCAGGTCATCCACCGCCTGCCCCGCGGCGGTGCCGTCCAGACGGCCGCGCAGGTACTGGGCGCGAATCACCCCCGAAACCTCCACGTCGATTACATGCGGCGCCGCCTGATCGACGTCGGCGGCTAAGCGCGAGGCGATCGTGCCCGCCCGGGGGGTATCCGCTACGACTTCGAACAGGCACGACGCATCAACGATCAACATCTGGCCACTCGCCACGCCACTCGTCCATCGTTGCCAGCACCTCGGTCGTGGACACCGTCGACGGACGCCGGCCGGTCCGTGCCAGCCACTGTGCAATCGACGGGCGGGCCGCCAGGCGGGCCGCTTCGCGACGCAACAACTCCGGCACCGTGATTCCCTCTTCGCCAGCACGACGCACCAGCCCGGCATATACCTCGTCGTCAATGTCGCGGATCTGAACAGTCTTGGGCATATCCGCATCTTATCATGCAGATATCCATGATCTAGTGCGAATGTGCATGGCCGTGGCCGCCGCGATAGCCCTGATACCAGCCCCGCATCAGCTGCAATACGTCACTGTGACGAAGTAGTCGAAGGGCGAACTCATTCGTAGTTGATGCCCTTCATCGTGAAAGACCGTGACGAGAAGTCAATCTGCGCGGCGGGATTCGCGACCGCCGTTGTCATCCCGGAACCGAATGCGCCCTGATGATCGAACAACGTCGCAGTGCCGACCGCGATGCCGTCGGCTGCCCAGTGCGAGTCCCCCTGAACCGCGATCCACTCGTCGAGCGGCAGCCGCGCCAGCGCGACGGTCAGGTCGCCGTTGATGTATCCGATGCCACGAGTACCGAGGTTGGTCACCAGGCTGGTCACCTCGGCGACCATGACGGCACGAACGAAGGACGAGACCTCCTCCCCTGCAACGACTTTGATTCCATTGTTATAGAAGCGCTTGCGCGAGGCGTTCTGGTGTGCCGCCGGTGAACGGGTCCACCCCACGTCGTCGCTGCCGACGAACGGCAACAGCGCGCCGTCAGGTGGTGGCGCCGACGGGAAAGCCATCGGCGGACTCCACTGACGACCAGGCGGTGCCGACGAGCGCCGGTACTGGACGAGTGTCGCCCTCGCAACCAGCCGACCGTCCTGACTCAGATCAGCCTCGGCGGCACGCACTCGTCGGCCATCCCGCACCACCCGTATGTCGAGCGTGGTCGGCACGTTGCGCGCAGCCCTGAACAAGTCCGCCGTCAACCGCGTCGGCATGAATTCCGGTGACCCGCAGTGAACTTCGAGCGTGCGCGCCAACAGCCCGACGACGGCCGGGCCGTTCAGATGGTCATCGCCCCAGTGGCTTTGGGCGAACTGTGTCGGCAGAAAGGTGCCGTCTTCCGCTGATGTGAAATAAGAAGGCGCCGCCGGCATCTGCGCATCCTCGCATATTGGTGCCTCATCGGCGCGTCACGTTACGGCTCTGATCCGAATGGGCCCGTCCTGCGTGCCCGGTGTCACCTCATGCCGCCGGCCCGTGAAGGGTCAGGACGCCGTCGATTGTCTCGACACGCGTGCCGAACTGCCTGCTGGTGTGTTCCAGCGTGGATCTCAGCCACTCACCTTTATCCGACGCGGCGTGCTCGAGCCGCATTCGCCTCATCCGCATGGGCGGCATGCGCAGCGCAGCGAGGCGGCCGCTGTCGCGGTCGACCGAAACGAAGTACAACAGCCGCAGCTCGTGCCGAAAGGTATCGAAAGTCCTGATGCCTTCGTAGTCGTCAATCGTGTCGCCACATCCGTACATGATCAGCTTTCCGCGGTACACCTCGATCGGCCGCGGATGGTGTGACGAGTGCCCGTGCACGATGTCGACGCCTTCATCGATCAGCCGGTGCGCGAAGGCAACCTGAGCCGGCTCCACGTCATAACCCCAATTCGAACCCCAATGCACCGACACGATGCCGATGTCGCCGGGTCGTTTCATGGCGAGCACCCGGTCGGCGATCGCGGCCGCGCTGAGGTCTGACAGATCAGGGACGGCGGCGACTCCGGGTTGGCTTTCGGCCGCGGCCCAGCGGCGCGGAATACCGCTGGATCCCATGCCGACCGACAAGATCACGACGTGGCTCCCATCGGGAAGGGCTATCACCGCCGGTCGTTCTGCGTGTTCGGCGTCGGGCCCCGCCCCCAGGCCGCGGATCCCCGCCCTGATGAGCGCGCGCAGCGTGTCGGCCAGTCCTTGTGTTCCGAAATCGAGGACGTGGTTGTTGGCCAGAGCGCAGGCGTCCGGACGGATTGCATTCAGGCAACCGATGTTGTCCGGGTGCATTCGATAGTGCACCGCTTTGCCGCGCATGAACTCTCCGCCGGCGGTGATCGTCGTCTCCAGGTTGATCAACCGGACCTCGGGTGCAAACGCGTCGAGTAACGCCAGCGCATCGCCCCAGGGCCATGCGAATTCGGCCGGTACCGGGATCTTGCCGTTCACCTGTTCTGCGAGCGAGACGTAGGTCCGGGCGTCATCGACGACGGACTCCCGCAACTCCGGGTCGCCGCGATACGGCAGTATCTGGTCGATACCGCGACCGGTCATCACGTCGCCGCTGAGAAAGATCATCGGGCCGGGTCGAGAAGTGTCCATCAACTGCATTGTCCGCCCGACAGCGCCGGCTTGGCATACTCGACGGCAACGGTCCGACGACAAGAGAGGTGCCCCTCGTGATAACCCGCGATATCGCACCCGATGCCGTCGCCGACTTGGCGCTTGACCCACCACGAGCAGCGCTGGCCAGTGTCGTCGACGACGAAATCTTCTTGCTGCCGGTCGAAGTCACTCTCGACACGCCGTCTGACCCGGCTGAGTCGACGCGTGTAGTGCGCGTGCGTGACTGCGCTCCTGATCTCGGCGGGCACAACGTCGTCGTCGTCGCCGACGACGGCCCACAGTGGTTCCGCCTTCGATCGCTGACCGTGAGAGGAACTGCAGCCGCCGTCGGCGACAACACCTACCGCGTTGCGCCGCGGCGCGTGGTGGCCTGGGACTACGGCTCGCTGCGCGAAGTCTCGTCACCTGGTTCGGCCAAGCCCCAGTCGGCGCATTCCCGCCGGGTGCCCAGCGACTTACCGCCACTGCGATCCGCCAAACTCGAAGCCGCGCTTGGTAACTCACACGTCATGATCGTGGCGACGCGCTCACGCAAGGGCACCCCGTTCGCCGTACCTCTGTGGTTCATCGTCCACGACGACCGCATCTACGCGGCCACGGCGGCGTCGTCGTGGACGGTGCGCAATGCGATCGACTGCCCGCAGGTGTGCATGTTGTTCGGCGGCGAGCGTGGACAGGGCGGCGATCGCCTGCTCGTGCGCGGCCACGCCCAGGCAATCACTGAGTTCCCGCCGGCCACCGTGCTCGCCCGCACTGCTTGGCGCTATTACCTACGCCCGC
>JBAPQQ010000015.1:0-3280 GCA_049280695.1 Mycobacterium sp. | reverse complement strand
GCTCACAGCTGTACGGTGTTCGGCTCGTCGACGACGAGGCGATCACGATGATTGCCGTGTCGGGGCAGCCATACTCGCCGACGGTGCTGACGGGGGCGGCTACCGCGTTGACGCCGAACCTTCTGCCGTTGAAGGAACTGGCCACTCTGCTCGACCAGCCCGGCGGGATCCGGTTGGCGGGGATCGACGTCGTTTCCAGCGGATTACGTGTGCGGCGCGGCACCGGCTATCCCCCGTTGTACAGCACGCTTCTCGCTGATCGTCCTGCAGCCGGCCAGCGCACCACACGACTCGTGATACGGCTGGATATCGCGCGGTCGACCGAGGGGTTGCGGTACCGCCCTTCGGTTGGAGCGGCTGCGGCGGCCGCGACCGAACGGATCGTCAATGCGCTCTTGCAGCGCGAAATCCGGGCGAACGTGCTGACGGCCAAAGATCTCGACGCCGCACTCGTCGAACTGGGCTCGGGCCTGGCAGTACCCACGGCCGGGCCCGAGGCTGCCGTCCACTCGCCGGCACCCACCGAGGCATGGCGGACGATGCACACCCATCCTGGCTACTTGACTTCCTATTTCTTCTCACCCGAAGACGTGAACACCAATGCGCTGAACCAGATGTGGGCGCTGCACTCCGACGCGGTGGTGCAGACAGTCTCGTTGACCGCGAGGCGCGACGGCACCGACGACCGACCGCATGTCTCGGCGCTCGTGCGTCTCTCGGACCCCCAGCCGCCGACGAATCCGCCCACGCTGTACCTGAATACGCTTCCCGCAGACCAAGGGCCGGCGGCAGTGCGCGCGGCGCCGGGACCCCGGTGGTTCGACCGGTTGCACGCCCGCCCCCTGGACGCCGGCGAAGTGGACATTCCGATCGGGTCGTCGGGAGTGTTGGTGGGGACGACTCTGCGCGGTGATCTGCTGCTGATGGCGTTGACCGACCCAGATCAGTCGACACGGATCAGCATGCGCACGTCGATGGCCTACACTCGTCAACTGCTCGTAAGGGCCGCCGCGGTCGGGGAACGCGTCGCGATCTACACCGACAACCCCTCCCGGTGGGCCACGCTGGAGCAGCCACTGATCGCCGTCGTCGACCGGAGTCATCCGCCGGAGTTCGTGCCGTCGATCATCGTCAGCGACCGGGCGGCCGGGCCGCCGCCGGCCGGGCTCGCCGCGACGGTGATCAGCCTGGGAACCGAAGGGAACGCCGATGTTTCGTTCGAACAGACATCGGATTCGATGGTGCGAATCACGACGGCCGCATTCAGCGCCGACATTCACATCGCGACTTTCAAGGCCGAGCAGCCGTTCCTGGGTCAGGCCGTAGACGAGATGGCCCACTGACCGATGGCTGTTGCGAATGACCAGCGCCGCACATTTGACGCCGCGATCGAGAGCTACCGCTCGGGAGACGAGGCAGCTGCATTGTCGGCGTTCGTGGCGATCACTTCGGCGCACCCCGGAATGTCGGATGCCTGGCTGGGTCGGTTGGCGTGCGGCGACTGCGAGATTGCGGTATTGCGCGGGACGCATGAGAACTCACGCTCGTTGTACCGCGAGACCCGCCGGATCGGTCTGGTCGACGGCGACTTGCATGCTCGGATCGACGCGCCACTATATGTCACCATGCCGGTGTGGTCGCGATCCACGATCGCGCTGGCATATGCGACAGCGCTGATCCACGAGCGTCAGTTCGCTTCGGCGATCAAGGTTATTGAAGATTCGGCGGTCACCGGCGATCCGATAGCAGCACAATGGCGTCAGTTCGTCACTGCCGCCGCATACCACACCGCGAAGCGCTGGCCGGATGTGCTTGTGGCAACAGCGAAGTCGCCCCCGCCGGAGGCGACTCATGTGATCGGTGACCTCACGGCAGCCGTCGATACGTTGGCAGCTTCTGCCGCGGCGAGCCTCGGACAGTTCCAGTCCGCCCTCGAGCGAGCGACGGCCGTCTCGACGACGAATCAGTACATCGCCGCCGATGCAGCGCTCACCAAGGGATGGTGCTGTCGGGAGCTGGGTCAGGAGGACGAGGCCCGGAATTCCTTCGAGCAAGCAAAGGCCGACGGCGTGTTGCTCGACGGAGCGCGGCAGGCATTGGCGAATCCAGGCTATCGGCTGGTGGTGACCGACGAGGAGACTATCGCCACCCGGACCGATCCGTGGGATCCAGGCACCGAGACGAGCAGGGAGCAGCGCGCCGCCGCGCAGCTCGCGACCCAACAAGAGAACGCGCTGTTGGACGCCCAGGCCAAGTTGGACGAGCTGATCGGACTCGCCGGGCCGAAAGAGCAGATCACGGTGTGGCGCACCGAGATTCAGATCGATCAGATACTTGCCGCCCGGGGCGAGGAGACGTCGTCGACCCACGAGAACCACATGGTGCTGGAGGGGCCTCCGGGGACCGCAAAGACGTCCTTCGCCCGCATTGCGGCGGAGTTTCTGTTCGGCCTCGGAAAGATCGAACGGCAGAACGTGATCGAGGTGACCGAGGAAGACCTCGTCGTCGGCTACGTCTCACAGACCGCCGTGCGGATGAAGGAAGTATGCGAATCAGCCTTGGGTGGTGTGCTTTTCATCGATGAGGCTTATCGGCTCGCGCCTGAGCACGAAGGCCATTCGTTCGGCAAGGACGCGATCAACACGCTACTGAAGTACATTGAGGACTACCGGGACCGGCTGGTGGTGATCGTCGCCGGCTACCCCAAGGAAATGCGCCGGTTCCTCAAGGCCAATCCCGGACTTGCATCGCGGTTTCACGTGACGCTGACCTTCAGCAGCTACACCCCGGCGGAGATCGTTCAGATCGGTCGGCACATCGCGCAGAACGAGAAGATTGCGATTGCCGACACCGCCTGGCCGCTGCTGGACGCTGAAGCGACGCGGCTGCGCAGCACGCCGATCGAACAGGGCACGGCACTGGACACCGCCGGCAACGGCCGGTTCGCCCGCAAGGTGGTCATCCACTGCAAGCATGAGCGCGCTCGTCGCCTGTCGACCACACCTCCGCATCTGCTGGCCGCCGCCTCCAACGACGACCTGATCGTCAACGACGACGACATGCGCCGCGCGATCGCCGCCGCCTTGGCAACTCAATAACGGATCACCCGGCACCCTCGTCCTTGTCATCTGCGTTGTGGTCGAGCATTTTTTCGGGGTCGGGTGGCCCGGAGGAGTCGCACCTCCGGGCTCCCTCAGAACCGGGCGTGACAGTCTCCCGTCACCCGGCTCCTGTCCTCTTGATCAGCAGCGGGTGGGTGACCTGAGTCCAGTGGGCGAAG
>JBAPQQ010000014.1:0-6565 GCA_049280695.1 Mycobacterium sp. | reverse complement strand
GGGCCATCGTGTCGGCGGACTGCGGCAGCGCCAGATCATCGGGCAGCGGGAGAAGCTGCTGGCGCTCGGGCAGATCACCGCAGGCTTGACGCATCAGCTGAACAACCCGGCGGCGGCGATCGCCCGGGACGTCGCCACCCTGCGCGAGAACGTCGGAAAGACGAGACACAAGCTGGCGATGCTCGCCGACGGCAAGTTCACCCCCGAGGCGCTGCGCGTGCTCGTCAGCATCCAGGAGGAAGTCGCCGAGCAGGTCGCGAAGTCGAAGGCGCAAGAGCTCACCGCGCTGGAAATTTCCGACCGCGAGGACCAGATTGCCGACTGGCTCGACGACCACGGCGTCGTCGGGGGCTGGGACTACGCGCCCACCTTCGTCGAAGCCGGCCTGAACACCGACTGGCTGGAGCGGATCTCGGCGTCCGTGGACGACGTCTTGGAGGAAGGGCACGTGACGGCCTCGCTGCAGGGCGCCATCGCCTGGCTGAAGTACACGATCGACACCGAGCTGTCGGTCCAGCGCATCGCCGAAGCGAGCAAGCGGATTTCGGCGCTGCTGGCCGGCGCCAAGCAGTACTCGCAGATGGATCGCGCGCCCTACCAGGCGTCAGACATCCACGAGCTGCTGCACAGCACGCTGATGATGTTCGGCGACCGAGTGGGCAAGCACAAGCCGATCGAGCTCGTCAAGGACTACGACAAGTCGCTGCCCGAAATCTTCTGTTACCCAGGCGATCTCAATCAGGTCTGGACCAACATCATCGATAACGCCGTGCAAGCCATGAACGGCAGCGGGACGCTGACGGTGCGGACGATGCCGGACGGCGACGACATGGTCCGCGTCGAAATCTGCGACGACGGACCCGGCATTCCCGACGACGTCGTCGACCGCATCTTTACACCGTTCTTCACGACGAAGCCGTTCGGCGAGGGCACGGGCCTCGGGCTGGACCTGGCGTGGCGAATCGTGGTGGAGAAGCACCACGGCAATCTGCGCGTGGAGTCCGAGCCCGGCAACACCCGGTTCATCATGGTGCTGCCCCGCACGGCACCGACGGAATAGCCGCCGTCGGCCCTCCTGGCGACCGGGCACGAGGTCGTGCTGACGACGGACGCCGAGAGGGCCGGGGCGCCCGGCCGCACGCTAGGGTTTTCCCATGCGGATGTTGGTGACGGGCGGCGCGGGGTTCATCGGCGCCAACTTCGTGCACAGCACCCTGCGGGAGCGTCCCGACGTGTCGGTGACGGTTCTCGACGCGTTCACCTATGCCGGGAGCCGCGAATCGCTTGCCGGACTCGAGCGTTCGGTCCGGGTCGTCGAAGGTGACGTCACCGACGCCGGCCTGGTGTCGGAACTGGTGGCCGACACCGACGTCGTCGTGCACTTCGCCGCGGAGACTCACGTCGACAACGCGTTGGCCGACCCCGAGCCATTTCTGCGCAGCAACGTGATCGGCACGTTCGCCATCCTGGAGGCGGTGCGACGGCACAGCGTGCGGCTGCACCACGTCTCCACCGACGAGGTGTACGGCGACCTTCCGCTCGACGGCGGCACCCGCTTCACGGCACAGACGCCGTACAACCCGTCGAGCCCGTACTCGTCGACCAAGGCCGCCGCTGACCTGCTGGTCCGGGCGTGGGTGCGCTCTTACGGGATCGCGGCGACGATCTCGAACTGCTCGAACAACTACGGGCCCTACCAGCACGTCGAGAAGTTGATTCCGCGCCAGATCACCAACGTGCTCACTGGCCGGCGCCCGAAGCTGTACGGCAGCGGCGCCAACGTGCGCGACTGGATACATGTCGACGACCACAACACCGCGGTGTGGCGGATCATCGAGGACGGCACCATCGGCCGGACATACCTGATCGGCGCGGACGGTGAGCGTGACAACGTGTCTGTTATGAGGCTGATCTTGACCGAAATGGGTTGCGATCCCGACGATTTCGATCACGTCACCGACCGTGTCGGCCACGACCTGCGCTACGCGATCGACCCCACCCCGCTGCGTGCCGAATTGGGCTGGGAACCAGAGCATTCCGACTTCGCCCAGGGCCTTCGCGCAACCATCAAGTGGTACCGCGATAACGAGTCGTGGTGGCGGCCGCTGAAAGAGGGCGTGGAAGCCCGATACGCCGAGCGCGGCCAGTGACCACGCGCGAACTGGCGATCGCCGGCGCCTGGGAGATCACCCCGCCCGTTCACCCCGACGATCGCGGGTTGTTCTTCGAGTGGTTCACCCAGCGCGAGTTCACGTCGGTCACGGGCCACCACCTGGACGTCCAGCAGGCCAACTGTTCGGTGTCGGCCGCAGGCGTGTTGCGGGGGTTGCACTTTTCGCAGCTACCGCCGAGCCAGGCCAAGTACGTGACGTGCGTGAAGGGTGCGGTGTTCGACGTCGTCGTCGACATCCGGGTCGGGTCGCCCACCTACGGCCAGTGGGACGCTACGCGGCTCGACGACCGCGACCGTCGCTCGGTGTACCTGTCGGAGGGCTTGGCGCACGGCTTCATGGCGCTGGAGGACGACTCGACGGTGATGTACCTGTGCTCGACGCCGTATGCGCCGAACCGCGAGCACACGATCCTGGCAACCGACCCACAGCTGGCGATCGAGTGGCCGTCGGTAGGCGGCATGCGGATGTCGCAACGGGACGGTGCTGCGCCGAGGCTCGAGCAGGTGCGCGCCGCGGGCCTACTGCCCACGTGGGAGGACGCCCGCGCCTTCGTCGAGGGGCTGAAGGACACGTAGCGCCGGCCGCCGGTCGGCCCCCTTGCGGCGTACGGGACGCATTTACTAGGATGTCCTAGTAATCCTTCGCCGATTTCACGGGGCTCTCATGACGACTCAGATTCCGCACTTCATCGACGGCCGGCGCACGGCCGGCCAATCGCAGCGCACGGCCGACGTCTACAACCCGAACACCGGTCAGGTGCAGGCAAAGGTACCGATGGCCTCGGCGGACGACGTGGACGCCGCGGTGGCCGTGGCGAGCGAGGCGCAGATCCAGTGGGCGGCGTGGAACCCGCAGCGACGCGCCCGCGTGATGATGAAGTTCGTCGAGCTGGCCAACCAGCACATGGATGAATTGGCCGAACTCCTCTCGCTGGAGCACGGCAAGACGCTGGCCGACTCCCGCGGTGACGTCCAGCGCGGCATCGAGGTCGTCGAGTTCGCGATCGGCATCCCGCATCTGCTGAAGGGTGAGTACACCGAGGGCGCCGGCTCGGGCATCGACGTGTACTCGCTGCGCCAACCGCTCGGCGTGGTCGCAGGCATCACCCCGTTCAACTTCCCCGCGATGATTCCGCTGTGGAAGGCGGGCCCGGCGCTCGCGTGCGGGAATGCGTTCATTCTCAAGCCATCTGAGCGCGACCCGTCGGTCCCGGTGCGGCTCGCCGAACTGTTCGAGGAGGCCGGGCTGCCCAAGGGCGTGTTCCAGGTGGTGCACGGCGACAAGGAGGCCGTCGACGCGATCCTTGACCATCCGGAGATCAAGGCGGTCGGCTTCGTCGGCAGCTCCGACATCGCGCAGTACATCTACTCCAACGCGGCCGCACACGGCAAGCGCGCGCAGTGCTTCGGCGGTGCGAAGAACCATATGATCGTGATGCCCGACGCCGACCTCGACCAGGCAGTCGACGCGCTCATCGGCGCGGGCTACGGCAGCGCAGGCGAGCGGTGCATGGCGATCTCGGTCGCGGTTCCAGTCGGCGAGCAGACCGCAGAACGGTTGCGCACCAGGCTGATCGACCGGATAAACAATCTGCGCGTCGGCCATAGCCTCGACCCCAAAGCCGATTACGGCCCGCTGGTCACCGAGGCCGCGTTGGCGCGCGTCAAGGACTACATCCAGCAGGGTGTCGACGCCGGTGCCGAAGCAGTGATCGACGGACGCGAACGCACCAGCGACGACCTGCAATTCGGCGATGCGAACCTCGAAAGCGGCTACTTCATCGGCCCCACTCTGTTCGACCACGTCACCCCGGAGATGTCGGTCTACACCGACGAGATCTTCGGCCCGGTGCTGTGCATCGTGCGCGCCCACGATTACGAGGAGGCGCTGCGCCTGCCCAGCGAGCACGAATACGGCAACGGCGTGGCGGTTTTCACCCGCGACGGCGACACCGCGCGCGACTTCGTGTCCCGCGTACAGGTCGGCATGGTCGGCGTGAACGTGCCGATCCCGGTGCCGGTGGCATATCACACCTTCGGCGGCTGGAAGCGCTCCGGGTTCGGCGACCTGAACCAGCACGGCCCGACGTCGATCCAGTTCTACACCAAGGTCAAGACCGTGACTCAACGGTGGCCCGCGGGTACGCACGGCGCCGAGTTCGTCATCCCGACGATGCAGTAGGACAGCGTGTTTGCCCTCGACGACGACGAGCGCGTCATCACCGAGACAGCTGCCGCGTTCGCCGCGAAGCGGCTCGCGCCGCACGCACTGGAGTGGGACGCCACCGGCCATTTTCCCGTCGACGCGCTGCGTGAGGCCGCCGAGTTGGGAATGGCGGCGATCTACTGCGGCGAGGACGTCGGCGGCAGCGGGCTGCGCCGGCTGGATGCGGTGCGGATCTTCGAACAACTGGCGGCCGCCGATCCCACCACCGCTGCGTTCCTGTCGATCCACAACATGTGCGCGTGGATGGTCGACCGTTACGGCACCCACGAGCAGCGCAAGACCTGGGTGCCCAGACTCGCGTCGATGGAAACCGTTGCGAGCTACTGCC
Organism: Mycobacterium sp.; assembly: GCA_049280695.1. Lineage (GTDB taxonomy): Bacteria > Actinomycetota > Actinomycetes > Mycobacteriales > Mycobacteriaceae > Mycobacterium. Next base: position 1,837 of record JBAPQQ010000014.1, on the reverse strand, counting down.
TCACCGAGCCGTCGGCCGGATCCGACGCCGCATCGCTGCGCACCAAGGCGGTGCGCGACGGTACGGACTATGTTCTCGACGGCGTCAAGCAGTTCATCTCGGGGGCGGGCTCCTCGGACGTCTACGTGGTGATGGCGCGCACGGGTGCCGTCGGGCCCCGGGGCATTTCCGCCTTCCTCGTCGAAAACGGCTGCGATGGATTGAGTTTCGGTGCCCAGGAGCAGAAGATGGGTTGGCACGCGCAGCCGACGGCCCAGGTGATCCTCGAGGGGGTGCGGGTGCCGGCCGACGCGATGCTCGGCGGTGCCGACGGAGAGGGCTCTGGGTTCGGTATCGCGATGAACGGCCTGAACGGCGGGCGGATCAACATCGCGGCGTGCTCACTGGGCGGTGCGCAGACCGCCTACGACAAGGCCGTCACGTATGTGCGTGACCGGGAAGCGTTCGGCGCCAACCTGATCGACGAGCCCACGATCCGCTTCTCGCTGGCCGACATGGCGACCGCGCTGGAGTCGTCGCGAATGTTGTTGTGGCGTGCGGCGAACGCGCTCGACGGCGACGATGCGGACAAGGTCAAGCTGTGCGCGATGGCCAAGCTCTACGTCACCGACACCTGCTTCGGCGTCGCCGACAAAGCGCTGCAACTGCACGGCGGATACGGATATCTTCGCGAATACGGGCTGGAGAAGATCGTGCGCGACCTGCGGGTGCACCGAATCCTGGAGGGAACCAACGAGATCATGCGGGTGGTGATCGGGCGCGCGGAGGCCGCCCGGGTGAAGGAGAAGTAGATGACGGCCACGATCGCGTTTCTGGGTCTGGGCAACATGGGCGGCCCGATGGCCGCGAACCTGGTCGCAGCCGGCCACACCGTGCACGCATTCGACCCAGTGCCTGGACTGAGAACGGCGGCGGCCGACAAGGGTGCCCGGACGTTCGACAGTGGAGCCGGGGCCGTCACCGGCGCAGACGCCGTCGTCACGTCGCTGCCCAACGGCGACGTCGTGAAGGCCTGTTACGCCGAGGTGCTGGCTGCGGCCGGGCCCGGCACGCTGTTCATCGACACGTCCACGATCTCCGTCGACGACGCCCGCACCATCAACGGCCAGGCCGCCGAACGCGGCTTCGCGCAACTCGACGCCCCGGTGTCCGGCGGCGTCAAAGGGGCAACCGCGGGCACGCTGGCGTTCATGGTCGGCGGCGACGCGGCCGCCGTCGACAAAGCCAAGCCCATCTTGGAACCGATGGCAGGCAAGATCATCCACTGCGGCGCATCGGGTACCGGGCAGGCCGCCAAACTGTGCAACAACATGCTGCTGGCCGTGCAGCAGATCGCGGTGGGGGAAGCGTTCGTGCTGGCCGAGAAGCTGGGTCTCTCGGCTCAGTCGCTGTTCGACGTGGTCACCGGGGCGACCGGCAACTGCTGGGCCGTCCACACGAACTGCCCTGTGCCGGGCCCGGTTCCGACCTCACCGGCCAACAACGACTTCAAGCCGGGGTTCGCCACCGCGCTGATGAACAAGGACCTCGGCCTGGCGATGGCCGCAGTGCGGTCGACGGCGTCGGCGGCACCACTGGGCAGCCACGCGGCCGAGATCTACGCGAAGTTCGCCGCCGACCAGGCCGACAAGGACTTCAGCGCAGTCATCGAGATGCTGCGCGCCACCCCCTGAGCGCGAGCAGACGCTACCTCGCACAAAATGCGGGTGGGTAATGCGATTCCGCGTCTGTTCGCGAGAATGAGCCCGAGAATGAAGCTAGGCCGCGGCCCGCTTGCGGTCGGTCCACCAACGGCGGTGCAGGCGTTGGCAATCCGATGCCAGAAGGGGTTGGGACC
>JBAPQQ010000013.1:0-5263 GCA_049280695.1 Mycobacterium sp. | reverse complement strand
CCACAGCGCACTGACGCCGCTGAACGCGCGCTCGGCTTGGTCGACGAGGCCGGCCACCGACCGGCCCAGCGTCACAGCGACGGCGTCGGGCAACGACGCGGCGGCCGGCTGCGACGACTGCCGCGGCCGCACGAAGTCCAGCCACGACGAACCCGGGTAGTTCACTATCTCGGAGTGCTCGTCGGCGTCGAGCCCCGCGAGGATCTTCGCCCGCCTGATCGCGGTGCGCAGGCCGCCGAGCTCGTCGACCAGTCCCCGCTCGAGCGCGTCGGCGCCCGTCCACACCCGACCGCGAGCCACCGTCTCGACGTCTTCGACGGACAGGTTGCGCCCCTCGGCCACCCGGGCGACGAAGTCGTCGTAGCACAGGTTGGCCTCGGCCTCGATTTGTGTCTGCTGTTCTTCGGTGAACGGCGCGTCGATCGACCAGGCATCGGCATTTGCGTTGGTGCGCACCGCGTCCGAGCCGACGCCGAGGCGATCCTTCAGCCCGCGTGCCACCAGCTTGCCGGCCAGCACACCGATCGAACCGGTGATGGTCCCGGGATTGGCGACGATCGCGTCGGCGCCCATCGACACGTAGTAGCCACCGGACGCGGCGACCGCCCCCATGGACGCCACGACGGGTTTACCCTCACCGCGGATGCAGGCGACTTCGCGCCAAATGGTCTCCGAGGCGAGGACCGGCCCACCGGGGCTGTCGACGCGCAGCACCACCGCGGCCACGTCGTGGTCGGCGGCGGCCTCGCGCAGGCCCGCCGCGATGGTGTCGGCGCCCGCACTGTGGCCGCCGATCGGCACAGCACTCGGGCCACCGCGGCCGCTGGCGAGCAACCCTGCCATGGTGACCACCGCGATCTTCGGCTTGGCTTTGCGCCCGGGCACTTTCGGCGACGGCACACCAGGGCGACGGGCTCGGGCATACCGACTGAGATAAAGCCGCGGCGGTTCCTTCTCCGGATCCTCGCCGCCGGTGCCGACGAGTTCGGCGACGCGCGCGTACGCCTCGTCCCGGAAGCCGACTCTGTCGACGAGCTTCGAGGCCAGTGCGTCGTCGCGCAGCAGCGGCGCCCGGTCGGCCAGGGCGTCGACGTCGGCGAAATCGAGCTTGCGCGACTCGGCGACCGCCTGCCACACCTGATTGTGCAGGCTGTCCACCAGCCCGGTGTCGGCCTCGCGATGCGCGTCGGTGTAGCTGTCCTCTGTGAACTGGTTTACGCGGGACTTGTATTCACCCCGCGCGACGTACTGCGGCTGGATGCCGGCCTTGTCCAGCGCGGCGCGCAGGAACATCGGGTGCGTTGCGAAGCCGACCAGCCCGACCGCGCCGGACGGCTGCATCCAGACCTCGCCGAACGCCGATGCGAGGTAGTACGACAGCGTGCCCGGGTAGGTCTCGGCCCACGCCAGCGACGGCTTGACCGCGGTGAACGCGGCGACCGCCTCGCGCAGTTCCTGTACCGGGCCGGGCGGCGCGGTCGGCATCTGCACGCGGGCGATGAGCCCGCTGACCCTCGGGTCCTCGGCGGCGCGGTGCAAAGCGTCGACGGCATGGCGCAGCAGCAACGGCCGGCCGCCGCCGGTGATCATCGCGAACGGGTCGAAGCCGCCGGTCTCGGGCGGTGCTGCCAGCAGGTCGAGTTCCAGCACGCAGCCGTTCGGCACACCGTGATGGCGGGCGGTGTCCACTTTGCGGCCCAGGGACCGCAAGTCGTCGAAGCCGGGGATCGGCGGCAGCAAACCGAACATGGCTCGAGCCTACCGACGGGGCCGGTATCGCGACGTCAGCGCGCCTCGGGAAATGGGGCGAAAGGGTGGTGTCCTTGTGGTCGCCCCGTGCTTCATTAGGTACGGTAATCGGCGGGATGGCCTTCGGTTGTTGGCAGGGCAAGCCACTCGGCAGGGCTATGGCGAACGCAATCCCGATGAACGTGAAGGGACCGGCGATAGATGGCTGACAGCACGTCGTCCTCGACGATGCGACCGAATTTCGAGGATGTCCAGGCTCATTACGACATCTCCAATGAGTTTTTCGGGCTCTTTCAGGATCCGACGCGGACGTACAGTTCGGCGTTCTTCGAGCGCGACGACATGACGCTGGAAGAGGCGCAGATCGCCAAGATCGACCTTGCGCTGGGCAAGCTCGGCCTGGAGCCCGGCATGACGCTGCTGGACATCGGCTGCGGCTGGGGTTCGGTGATGAGACGCGCGATCGAGAAGCACGACGTCAACGTCGTCGGCCTGACGCTGAGCAAGAACCAGTGCGCCTACGCCACCGAGATGCTCGACGGCCTCGACACCGACCGCTCCCGTCAGGTCCTGCTGCGCGGCTGGGAGGAGTTCGACAGCCCGGTCGATCGGATCGTCAGCATCGAGGCGTTCGAGGCATTCGGCAAACCGCGGTACAAGGCCTTCTTCGACACCACCTACAACGTCATGCCCGGCGACGGCCGCATGGTGCTGCAGACCATCTACGGGCACCCGCTGAACAAGTGGGCCACCATGGGTATCCCGATCACCATGAGCGACCTGAAGTTCATGCGGTTCATCTCCAAGGAGATCTTCCCGGGCGGCGAGGTGCCCTCGTCGGACGACGTCGTCGAGTTCTCGGAGGCGGCCGGATTCTCGGTGCAGCAGGTCGAACACTTGACCCAACACTATGTCCGGACGCTGAGCACGTGGGCAGACGTTCTCGAGGCCCGGCACAGCGAGGCGGCCGCGGTCACCTCCGAGGAGGTCTACGACCGCTACATGCGCTATCTGCTCGGGTGCGCAGACTTCTTCGAACGCGGGGTCAGCGAGGTGGCCCAGTTCACCCTCGCCAAAGGCTGACCGCTACGCCGGCTGCTTCTCGCAGGTGAACTGGCAGACGTCGGTGTAGCCGTCGCGGAACAGGTCGGCACAGCCGGTCAGGTACTTGTGGAAGCGCTCGTAGATCACCTCCGAGGTGATCTCGATGGCCTCGTCCTTCTTGGCCTCGAGGTTGGCCGCCCAGGTATCCAGCGTGCGCGCATAGTGCGGCTGCAGGTGCTGCTCGCGGGTGACGGTGTATCCCGCCTTGTTGGCGTGGTCCTGGACCATTGCCGCCAACGGCAGGCGACCACCCGGATAGATCTCGTCCATGATGAACTTGATGAAGCGGACCCGCGACATGGTCAGCGGCAGCTTCTTGGCCTGGATCTCTTCGTCGCTCGGGATGATGATCGTGTGTAGCAGCATCACGCCGTCGTCGGGCATCCAGTCGAAGGTCTTCTTGAAGTAGTCGTCGTACTTGTTGAAGCCGAAGTGCTCGAAGGCGCCGATGGACACGATCCGGTCCACCTGTCCGTCGAACTCCTCCCAGGGCTGCAGCCGCACCTCCATGTGGCGCTTGCTCTTGGAGTTGGCGAACCAGTGGTTCTCGATGTGTGCCTTCTGGTTGGGCGACAAGGTCAAGCCGATGACGTTGACGTCGTAGCGGTCGACGGCGCGCATGATCGTCGAACCCCAGCCGCACCCGATGTCCAGCAAAGTCATGCCCGGCTGCAGGCCCAGCTTGCCGAGGGCGAGGTCGACCTTGGCCTTCTGTGCTTCCTCGAGGGTCATGTCGTCGCGCTCGAAGTAGGCGCAGCTGTAGGTCTGGGTGGGGTCCTGCCACAGCTTGAAGAACTCGTTGCTGATGTCGTAGTGGAACTGGACTTCTTCGGCGTCCGACCCGCGCGTCTGGGCCGCGGATTTGGACAGCCATTTCGAGGAAGCAGCAGCCGCGCTTGCCGTTTCACTTGGTGTCTTCGTCATAAGTCCTGTCCAATGGTGATGGAGATCATGAATTGCACGTCAGGCCGGTGACCGGCTGGCGTCGCCCCTGAGATTACAGTCCGCCCCCGACCTCATGCATCCAGCCACGCGCGCTTGCCGTATCCGTCGAGATGGGCGACCTCTTCGACAGGCTTTCGCGTCGTCGGCCCGTAGCGTCCCCGCGGCCAGCCGAGCGGGACGATGCAGCACGGGGTGACCGTGAGCGGCAGGCCGAGGATCCTGCGGGCAGACGTGACGCTCCACAGCGGCAGCGTGATCAGCGACGCTCCCACTCCCATGGCGCGCGCGGCCAGCAGCAGGTTCTGCACGCTGGGGTAGATCGACCCGAAGTACGACGACTCGCCGACGAAAGGCATTGGCGTGTAGGGCAATCGCATGCCTCCGCGCAGGCATGGCACCACCAGGACCGGGATCTCGCTGAAGTGGTCCACCTGCCACTGCACCGCGCGCAGGATCTTCTGCATCGACTCGTCGCCGGCCGCGATACGCCGGCCGATCCCGCCGTACAGCGACCAGGCCTGCCGGTAGCGTTTGCCGAGCTGTTCCTTCACGTCGCGGTCCTTGACGACGACGAACTCCCAGTTCTGCCCGTTCGAGCCGGTCGGCGCCCGCAGGGCCAATTCGATGCACTTGAGCACGATCGCGTCGTCGACCGGATCCGGGAGCACGCGGCGTACCGCCCGCTGGGTCATCATCGCTTCGCGCAGCGGCATGTCGAGGCGGGCAAGCGCTTCCTCAACGGTGGGTATGTCAGCCATGCCTACCGACCCTACTCGGCCGAGCAGACGTGAAATCGCACGCGGAAGGCCCGCGCCGTGCGATTTCGCGTCTGCTCACCGGCTAGGACAGCTCGGTGACGGAACCGCCTGCGGCAGTGATCTTGTCGCGCGCGCTGCCGCTGAACTTGTGCGCGGTCACCGAAACCTTGACGGCGAGCTTGCCGTCGCCGAGAACCTTCACCAACGTGTTCTTGCGTACCGCGCCTTTGGCCACCAGCTCGTCGACGCCCACGTCACCACCCTCGGGGAACAGCCGGTTGATGTCGCCGACGTTGACGACGGCGTACTCGGTGCGGAAGCGGTTCCGGAAGCCCTTGAGCTTGGGCAGCCGCATGTGGATCGGCATCTGGCCGCCCTCGAACGTGGCCGGCACGTTCTTGCGTGCCTTGGTGCCCTTCGTGCCGCGGCCGGCTGTCTTACCCTTCGAACCTTCGCCGCGACCGACGCGGGCCCGCTTGGTCTTCGACCCGGGCGCGGGCTTCAGGTCGTGCAGTTTGATGGTCACTTCACATCCTCCACCTGGACCAGATGACGCACCACCGCGATCAGACCGCGGGTCTGCGAATCGTCCTCTCGCACCACCGAGTGGCGGATCCGCCGCAGACCCAACGTCCGAAGGCTCTCACGTTGCTTCCAGCGCGCGCCAATGGTGCTGCGTACCTGGGTGATTCGAAGCTCTGCCATGG
>JBAPQQ010000012.1:0-1972 GCA_049280695.1 Mycobacterium sp. | reverse complement strand
CGGTGTCGCGGTGTCGCGCAGTTCCAGCGCCAGCGCGACGACGATGGCCGCGACCACCGCCAACACCGCGACCGTCCAGCGCGTCGACCTGTTCATGCGGCGCTAGAGGCCGGCCAGCGCCAGCAGGTGTTCGGTTTCGGGGCCCTTGACCAAGGCGGCGGCGAGCCCGGGGTCGGTGGGACCCAGCCCGAACGACGGGCAGTCCTTGGCGAGCACGCACACGCCGCACGCGGGGCGCCGGGCGTGGCACACCCGCCGGCCGTGGAAGATCACCCGGTGGCTCAGCAGCGTCCATTCGCTGCGTTCGATCAGCTCGCCGACCTCCTTTTCGACCTTCACCGGGTCGGTTTCCTCGGTCCAGCGCCATCGCCGCACGAGCCGCCCGAAATGCGTGTCCACCGTGATGCCGGGCGTCCCGAACGCGTTGCCGAGGATCACGTTGGCCGTCTTGCGGCCGACGCCGGGCAGTGTCACCAGTTCGTCCATGGTCGCCGGCACCTGCCCGTCGAATCTCTCCTCGAGCATCTGGCCCAGTTTGATCAGCGCACTTGCCTTGTTGCGGTAGAAGCCGGTGGGACGGATCAGCTCTTCGAGTTCGACGCGGTCGGCTCCGGCGTAGTCCTTGGCCGTGCGGTAGTGCGCGAACAACGCCGGCGTGGTGAGGTTCACGCGCTTGTCGGTGCTTTGCGCCGAGAGGATCGTCGCGACGGTGAGCTCCAGCGGGTTGGTGAAGTCCAGCTCGCAGTAGACATGCGGAAAAGCTTGTGCCAGAGCACGATTCATTCGCCGCGCACGTCGCACCAAGCCGAGCCGCGTCTCTGCGGCCCACCGCCTGCTGCCAGTCACCATGCAAGGGTACTGATAGGTGAGATTTCGTGATCCCGCTGAGACCTTCGCCGTGTTTACTTCCTGCCTGTGTCATGGCTTTTCGTCGCGGTCATCCCCGGGTTGCTGATGCTCGCGACCTTCGGCCTGCAGCGGGTGGAAAGCGGCCTGAACCTGGAGTGCGTGGGAGCCGCCGACGTCGCCGAGTTCCTCGCCCAGGCACGGCCCGCCGACGTGCGCACCCTCGTCCGGGACGGCATGCCCGTCGCGTTGGACTCCTTCCAGCGCCGCCGCACGGGGCCCGTCGTCCAACCGGAGCCTGCGATGGCCAATCCGCAATTTCGACCGACTCCACATGCGGATTCTGTGTAGCGTCGAAGCGTCATAGACGCCGACCGCTGACTGCCGGTCGGCATGCGCTTCTGATACCACCCGAGAGCTTAAGAGGGGCAACGTGGACGAGATCCTGGCCAGGGCCGGAATCTTCCAAGGTGTCGAGCCCAGCGCTGCAGCTGCGCTGACCAGACAACTACAGCCGGTCGACTTTCCGCGGGGGCACACCGTGTTCGCCGAAGGCGAGCCCGGTGACCGCCTGTACATCATCATTTCCGGCAAGGTCAAGATCGGCCGCCGCTCTCCCGACGGCCGGGAGAACCTGCTGACGATCATGGGCCCGTCGGACATGTTCGGCGAGTTGTCGATCTTCGACCCGGGTCCGCGGACCTCGAGCGCGACCACGATCACCGAGGTGCGCGCGGTGTCGATGGACCGCGACGCGCTGCGTGCCTGGATCGCCGACCGGCCCGAGATCGCCGAGCAGCTGCTGCGGGTGCTGGCACGCCGGCTGCGGCGCACCAACAACAACCTGGCCGACCTCATCTTCACCGACGTGCCCGGACGGGTGGCCAAACAGCTGCTGCAGCTGGCGCAGCGGTTCGGCACCCAGGAAGGCGGCGCGCTGCGGGTGACCCACGACCTGACGCAGGAGGAGATCGCACAGCTGGTCGGCGCCTCACGGGAGACGGTCAATAAGGCGCTGGCCGACTTTGCCCACCGCGGCTGGATTCGGCTCGAGGGCAAGAGCGTGCTGATTTCCGACTCCGAGCGGCTGGCCCGTCGCGCCCGATAGCTTCCCCCGCGATTTCGG
>JBAPQQ010000011.1:0-2708 GCA_049280695.1 Mycobacterium sp. | reverse complement strand
GCCCTCGACGAGATCCTGCAACGGTTGGAGCGGGTATGACAGCACCCGGGTTGCCCGCCGACACCGCCACCGCGAACTGCGAGGCGGTGCTCGACGAGATCGGGCGGGTGGTCGTCGGCAAGCGCGGCGCGCTCGCGCTGATCCTGACCACCGTGCTGGCCGGCGGGCACGTTCTCATCGAGGATCTTCCGGGCCTGGGCAAGACGCTGATCGCGCGGTCGTTCGCAGCCGCCCTGGGCCTGGAGTTCACGCGGGTGCAGTTCACGCCGGACCTACTGCCCGCTGACCTGCTCGGCTCGACCGTGTACGACATGCAGTCGGGCCGCTTCGAGTTTCGGGCCGGGCCGATCTTCACCAACCTGCTGATGGCCGACGAGATCAACCGCACGCCGCCCAAGACGCAGGCGGCGCTGCTGGAGGCCATGGCCGAGGAGCAGGTCAGCATCGACGGCGAAACCCACCTGCTGCCTTCACCGTTCATCGTGCTGGCCACCGACAACCCGATCGAGTACGAGGGCACCTACCCGCTGCCCGAGGCGCAGCTCGACAGGTTCGCGATCAGGCTCGAACTCAAGTACCTGTCACCGCCGGACGAGACGTCGATGCTGCGCCGCCGGCTCGAAAGAGGTTCGGCGCAGCCGACGGTGAGCCAGGTCGTGGACGCCGAGGACCTGCTGGAGATGCGCGAATCGGTCGAGCAGGTCACCGTCCACGACGACATCCTGCACTATGTGGAGTCACTGGCCGGGGCCACCCGAAACCACCCGCAGGTGGCCGTCGGCGCCAGCCCGCGAGCGGAACTCGACCTCGTCCAGCTCGCCCGTGCCCGCGCGCTGCTGGAGGGCCGCGACTACGTGATCCCCGAGGACGTCAAGATGCTCGCGGTACCGGCGATCGCGCACCGGATCAGCCTGCGGCCGGAGAGGTGGGTGCGCAGCGTGCACGGCTCAGACGTCGTCGAGCAGCTGTTGGCGCGGCTGCCGGTCCCGCGAGCGCGCGGCCGCCGTGACTGAGACCCGAATCGGCGCATCCCGCCGTACCGACGCCGAATTTCGCTGGGCCGCTTCGTCGCTGACCCGGGCGATCGCCACCTGCGCGACGGTGGGGCTCGCTGCCGCGGTGGCTGGGTCGCGCTGGCAGTTGATTGCGTTCGTGGCGCCGCTGGTAGGGGTGCTGTGCTCGATCCCGTGGCAGCGGGCGGCGTCGAAGGTCCATGTGGACGCCAAACCGGGGCTGGTGCGCTGCTTCGAGTCCGAGCAGGAGAAGATGAGCGTCTGGGTGACCTCGGAATCCGCCGACACCGCTGCGCGGCTCTCGGTGGCGGCTCCGCCGGGGATGGACGTGGACGTCGTCGACGAGTCGGCACGGTCGAAAACCGTTGCCGCCGAAGCAGAACGGTGGGGAAGATATCCGGTGACGGCCGTCGTCGAGGTGGTCAGCGCCGGTGGTTTGTTGATGGGGACGGCGGCGGTGGAGGCCGCCGATATCTTCGTGTTTCCGGTCGCGCCTCCGCCGGCGACGGCGATTCCGCGCACGGAGCTGCCCGACCGGCTGGGTACCCACCTCACGCGGCACATCGGGCCCGGCGTCGAATACGCCGACGTGCGGGCCTACCTGCCGGGGGACCAGCTGCGCACGGTCAACTGGCCGGTGAGCGCCCGGCGCGGCAGCTTGCACGTCACCGAGCGGCTGACCGACCGCGCCGCCGACGTCGTCGTGCTGATCGACACCAGCGCGCAGGCTGCCGGCCCGGCGACCGAGGCCACCGAACGGGCCGTTCGCGGTGGCGTGCAAGTGGTGCAGACCGCGTTGCGCAACGGCGACCGGGCGGGGATCGTCGTCCTGGGCGGTCGGCGCCCGCGGTGGCTGGGCGCTGACATCGGGCGGCGCCAGTTCTACCGGGTGCTCGACGCCGTCCTCGGCGCCGGAGGCGAGTTCGAGGTCACCACAGGGACTTTGGCGCCGCGGGCTGCCGTGCCGGCGGGTGCGATCATCGTCGCGTTCTCGACGCTGTTGGACACCGAGTTCGCGCTGGCGCTGATCGACCTGCGCAAGCGCGGGCACACCGTCGTCGCAGTCGACGTCCTGCACGGCACGCCGTTCGAGGCCGAGCCGGACCCGATCATCACCCGGATGTGGGCGCTGCAGCGGTCGGCGATGTACCGCGACATGGGGGTGATCGGCGTGGACGTGGTGTCGTGGCCGGAGGAAGTCACGCTGGATCAGACGATGCGGCTGCTGCCCGACCGCCTCCATTCGGCAGGGCGGCGCTGATGTCGTCGACTCAACCTGCGCCGCTTATCTTTTCGACCGCATTCGGATTGCTGATGGTGGCCGCCGCCGCGGTCGGCGCGGACAGGGCAGCGGGTGTGGCGGCCGCACTTGCCGTCGGCGCGTTGGCGTTGGGTCTTCGATACCGCGCTGCGGCAACACTGTCGGTGTTGCTGGTCGTCGCGCTCATCGTGCTGTCGGATCCGCCGGCACTGTACGCGGCGCTGTCGGGGCTCTCCGCCGCCGGCTACCTGGTGCTGCGCCACGCGCCGTCGCTGGGTGTGGTCACCACCACCCGGCCGACGGTGCTCGGGATGGTCGGCTTCACGCTCGTCGGCGTCGTCGCGACCATGGTGCCGGCTACCCTGCCGTGGCTGCCGTTGGTGGCGCCTGCGGCCGCCGTGGCCATCTTCGTGGTGGCCACGCTGCCACTGCAC
>JBAPQQ010000010.1:0-15369 GCA_049280695.1 Mycobacterium sp. | reverse complement strand
TTGGCTCGACCTGTTCCAGATCTTCACGATCATCTCGATGTCGATCATCGTCATCGTGTACGTGGTGGCGTGGCGCCGCTACGGCGCTCACCCAGTGCTGCTGATGGGCATCGTCACGACGCTTATCGTCTGGCAGGACCCGATCATGAACTGGTCGCCGTACGCGGTGTACAACCCCGAACTCTGGCACTGGCCCGAGGATTGGCCGCTCGTCTCGCTGTCGCCGACAGTGGAGCCGTTCCTGGTGATCGGCTACATCATGTTCTATCTCGGGCCCTATTTCCCGGCGATCTGGCTCCTGCGAAAGGTCCAGGCGAAGCGGCCCGTCGACTCCTTCGTCTGGCGCCACCCGCTGATCAGCCTGGCCGTGCTCATCTTGCCGATCGGCATCCTCATCGACGCGATGCTGGAGATCACGCTGGTGCGCACCGGTTTCTACATCTACTCCCAGGTGATTCCGTTCGGCTCCGTCTTCGCCGGCCAGACATACCAATTCCCGTTCATCTGGGAAACCGTGATGGTGACGTTCGTGATGATTCCAGCGGGTGTGCTGCTCTACCGCGACGACACCGGCCGCACGGTGGCCGAGAAACTGGCCCAGCGGGTACGTATCTTCCCGAGCCGTCCGGCACTCGGCATGTTCGTGGTGATGTTCGTGATCATCAACATCGCCTACTTCGCGTACGGCACCGGCTTCGCGATCATCAAGTGGACGCGGACCGCCACGTCGGTCGCCTGCCCGTGGCCCTACCCCGAGGCCAAAGTCTATGATCCACAAGGGTTCTACGAGCGCAACGGCCAACCCGGGCCGTATTCTGTCGGGATCTGGTCGACCTGGATGAGTGCACAGCCCAGCGGGCGGCCGGACGTGGAACTCGGCGCCACGAGCAAGCGGTGTGCGTCCGAACCATGAGCGAGCCGCGCAGCGTCGTCATCACCGGTGCCTCTCGAGGACTGGGTCTCGCGTCGGCAACCCATTTGTACCGACAGGGCTGGCAGGTGGTGGCCGCGATGCGTTCACCCGACGCCGGGATCGAGCGACTCCGCGCGGCAACGCGGGCGGCTTCCGACGACCCGCGTTTGATCTGCGTGCCGCTCGAGCTGACGGACACGGCGTCCGTCGCTGCCGCCGCGAAGATGATCGAGGCTGCCGTCGGCGCCCCCTACGCGGTGGTGCACAACGCCGGGATCTCCGCCGCGGGGATGGTCGAGGAGACGCCGATCAGCCTGTGGGAGACGATGTTTGCGACCACCATCTTCGGACCCGTGGCGCTGACGAACGCGCTGCTGCCGGCCATGCGTGACGCCGGACGGGGACGCATCGTCATGGTGTCCAGCCAGGGCGGAGTGCGGGGGATGCCGGCGACGGCGGCCTATTCCGCGGCCAAGGGCGCCCTGGAACGGTGGGGCGAATCACTGGCCGCCGAGATCGCGCCGTTCGGGCTGGGTGTGACAATCCTGGTCACCGGCACCTACGACACCGACATCATCACCGACGCGGGCACGTCGGACTGCCGGGACTTCGACGGACCGTACGCGCGCCATCACGCCACCATGGACCGGCGGGGCCGATTCGCGATGAAGCTTGCCGCCCGCTCACCGCGTCGGTTCGCCGTCGGGCTCGCCAAGGCGCTCGACGACACCGCGCCGTTCGCCCGGCACTCGGTGGGGCCGGACGCGCGAATGCTGTTGATGGCCAACCGGTTACTTCCCGGTGCCGCGCTTCACCAGATGATCCGGATGATGATGGGGCTGCCGCGGTTCGGCCGGTTGAAGACTCAGGAGACACCCAATGGCTGACAATCGGACAGTTCGGTTCGAAAAGAAAATGATGATCGACGGCAAGATCGTCGACGGCGGAGCGGGCACATTTACCAATATCAACCCGACCACCGAGGAACCTCTCGGTGAGGTCGCCGACGCAAACAAGGCCGACATGCGCCGTGCGATCGACGCCGCGCGCCGCGCCTTCGACGAATCCGACTGGTCCACCGATCACGCGTTCCGCCAACGGTGCCTGCTGCAGCTGCAAGACGCGCTCGAATCCGAACAGGAAGAGCTTCGCGAAGAGCTCATTCTCGAGGCCGGTTGCCCGCGGGCTATCACCCACGGCCCGCAGCTGGACGCTCCGCTGGCCGACGCGCTGCGGTTTCCGGCCAAGCTGATCGACAGCTATCCGTGGGAGACGTCACTGGGCGACGCGATGGTGTCGGTCACCGGAGTCAACACCACCCGCAAAGTCTGGCGCGAGCCCGTCGGCGTGGTGGGGGCGATCGTGCCGTGGAACTTCCCGTTCGAGGTCACCATCCAGAAGATCGGACAGGCGCTCGGCACCGGCAACACCGTCGTCCTGAAGCCGGCGCCGAACACCCCTTACAACGCAACACGGTTGGGCCGGCTGATCGCCGAGCAGACCGACATCCCGCCGGGGGTGGTCAACGTGGTCACCGCCTCGGACCACTTCGTGGGCGAGGAACTGACGTTGTCGCCCAAGGTCGATCTGATCTCGTTCACCGGCTCCACGGTGGTGGGCCAACGCATCATGGAGAAAGGCGCGGCGACCATGAAGCGCCTCTTTCTCGAACTGGGCGGAAAATCGGCAACCATCGTGCTCAAGGATGCCGACCTAGCGCTGGGCTGCATGATGGGCATCGCGCCCTGCATGCATGCCGGACAGGGCTGCGCCAACCCGACCCGGCTGCTGCTGCCACGTGCGCGCTACGACGAAGGCGTGGCGATCCTCAAGGGAATGTACGAAGGTATCTCACCGGGCGACCCGCAGGACCCGGCGACGCTGTGCGGTCCGGTGATCTCCGACAAGCAACGCACCCGCATCCGCGGTTACATCCAGAAGGGTGTCGACGAAGGCGCCACGCTGCTCGTCGGCGGAGCAGAGCAGCCCGACGGATTCGACAGGGGATTCTTCGTCAGGCCAACGCTTTTCGTGGACGTCGACAACACGATGACCATCGCCCGAGAAGAGATCGTCGGTCCGGTGCTGGCCGTCATCGGATACGACGACGAGGACGACGCGGTCCGGATCGCGAACGACAGCCCGTACGGGCTGGCGGGCAACGTCATGTCGGGCTCTGTCGACCATGCGCTTGCCGTGGCCAGACGGTTGCGTGCCGGGTTCATCGGCATCAACGGCGCGGCGGGCTACGGCGCCGACACACCGTTCGGCGGATACAAATTCAGTGGCGTCGGCCGCCAGAACGGCACCGCCGGCTTCGACCAGTACACCGAAATCAAGTCCGTCGCCTACCCGGCCGGCTAGAGGGGAATTTTCATGCAGCTGTTCGACGACCTCGAGGACTTCGGCGCATTCGACGATTTCGTGTCGGGCGACGTGCGTGACCCGTACACCGAACTCGCCCGGTTGCGCCGCGAGGAACCCGTGCAACGTATCGACATCCCCGGAATGCCAGGCGAGGACGGCAAACCCATCGTCATGGTGTACCGCTACGAGGACGCCCAGCAGATGCTGCGGGACAACGAGACCTTCTCGTCGGCGATCATCATTGCTGCCTTCGGCGACGTCTTCGGCAAGCACGTGATGCTCGGCATGGACGAACCCGAGCACGGCCGGCACCGCGCTCTGGTGTCGAAAGCCTTCTCGCAGAAGGCCTTGGCTCGATGGGAGGACGAGCTGGTCGGGAAGGTGGGCAACGAACTGATCGACCGCTTCGTCGGCCGTGGTCGCGCCGACCTGGTGAAGGAGTTCACCTTTCCCTACCCGACGCAGATCATCGCCGGCCTGTTGGGTCTGCCACGAGAGGACTATCCGCAGTTCCAGCGGTGGTCGATCTCGTTGCTGTCGTTCACCGTCAACCCCGAGCGCGGCCGCGCCGCATCGCAGGCGCTGGCGAAGTACTTCGCGCCGATCCTGGCCGCCCGGCGGGAAGAACCGCGCGACGACCTGATCAGCGGACTGGCAGCGGCCGAGATCGACGGCGAGCGCCTCTCCGACGAGGAGATCTTCTCGTTTCTGCGGCTGCTGTTGCCGGCCGGCGTCGAAACCACCTACCGCGCGCTCGGGAACCTGCTGTTCGCGCTGTTGTCCGATCCAGACCAACTCGGCGCCGTCCGTGCCGACCGCACGCTGTTGCCGCAGGCGATCGAGGAAGCAGTGCGCTGGGAGCCGCCGCTGATCATGATCACGCGCGTGGCCACCCGCGATACCGAACTCGGCGGAGTCCAGATTCCCGCCGGGTCGTCGGTCATGCCGGTGCTGGGCGCGGCCAATCGGCAGGAAGAGCGCTTCGCCGATCCGAACCGTTTCGACATCTTCCGCGAGTACAAACCGAACATCGGGTGGGGCCACGGTGTTCACGTCTGCCTCGGCATGCATCTCGCGCGAATGGAAATGCGGGTGGCGCTGAACCTGCTGTTGGATCGACTGCCCAATCTGCGCCTGGATCCCGACGCCGACGACCCGCACATCCGCGGTCAGGCGTTCCGCTCCCCGACGTCGTTGCCGATCTTGTTCGACGGGAGAGCGTCGTGAACGACTACGACTCGGTCGATTACTTCTCGGACCAGTCCCTGGTGCCCAACCCGTATCCGTACTTCGACCATCTGCGCTCGAAGTGCCCGGTGTCGCGTGAACCCCCTTACGGGGTAATGGCTGTCACCGGTCACAAGGAAGCCTGCACGGTCTACAAGGACGCCGCGTTCTCGGCCTGCATCTCGGTCGCAGGCCCGTTCGCGGGAGTCTCGTTCGAGTCCGGCGGCGACGACATCGGAGCCCTCATCGAGCAGCACCGGGACCGGATCCCGATGGGCGAGCACATCGTCACGCAGGATCCGCCGGAGCACACGCGCACACGGAGCCTGCTGGGCCGCTTGCTCACACCCAAGCGGCTCAAGGAGAACGAAGACTTCATGCGGCGGTTGGCCGACGAACAACTCGACCAGTTCGTCGCGCGCGGCAAATGCGAGTTCCTCGAGGATTACGCGAGGCCGTTCGCCATGCTGGCGATCGCCGACCTCCTCGGCGTGCCCGAATCCGACCACAAGGAGTTCCGCGAGGTGCTGGCGACTACCGCACCCATCGGTGAGGTCGGCGACGACGCGCCCGCGCACAACCCACTGGAGTGGCTCGACGAGAAGTTCGCCGGCTACATCGTCGACCGTCGGCGCGACCCCTGCGAGGGTGTGCTGACGAAACTGGCTCAAGCGAAATATCCCGACGGATCCGTACCGGAGGTGATCGACGTCGTCCACCTCTCGACCTTCTTGTTCGCCGCGGGGATGGAAACCACCACGAAGCTACTCAGCGCCGGGATGCGGGTGCTCGGCGAGCGTCCCGACATCCAGGCGCTGCTTCGCCGGGACCGCAGCAGGATTCCCACGTTCCTGGAGGAGACGCTGCGGATGGAAAGCCCGGTGAAGAGCCATTTCCGGCTGGCCCGTCAGGCGACGACAGTCGGCGACGTGCCGATCGCCGCCGGGACGACCATGATGCTGCTGCCCGGAGCCGCCAATCGTGATCCGTCGAAGTTCGAAGCGCCCGACGAGTTTCGGATCGACCGGCCCAACGTGCGGGAACATGTGGCGTTCGGCCGCGGCAACCACTCCTGCCCGGGCGCACCGCTGGCGCGGGCCGAGGGCCGGATCTCGCTGAACAGGATCCTCGACCGGATGGCCGACATCAAGGTCTCCGAGACCTCGCATGGTCCCGCAGATGCACGCCGCTATGAATACGAGCCGACGTTCATCCTGCGGGGTATGACCGAATTGCATCTGGAGTTCACACCCGTGCCTGACGGGTAAACCTCGCGATTCGTCTTGCCGCGCCCGCAATCCCGCTATTTTTCCTGTGTGGGGACGCCAACGGCCAGGTTGTCGATGCAGTACGCCGGCAGGCTGACACTGGCGTACCTGCTGTCCGTCTCCGCGGCGTTCATCATCGTGGTCCCTATCGGTGGTATCAGCGTGAGCGGCCAGTACGCCTTCTTCACGGAGAGAAACGTCGTCACCGCGGTGCTGTCGGTGCTCCTCGGAACCGTTGCCGCCGCGGCCGGCGCCGTCGCCAACATCAGGGGGGCGCTGCGGTGGTTCCCCGAACACGAACCCGAGCCCGATGAGTGCCGATCGGCGCTGAACCTCGTCAACCGCCAGTCGGTGCTCCTGGCGGCCATCTGGGGTATCTGCGGTGTGATGTTCACCCTCATGAATTTCGACGGCGGCGCTGCCGTGGTGGTGCCGACGTTCTTCGGTGTGATTTTCGGTGCGGTCGCAGCTGCCGGAACCGGCCTCCTGCTGACCCAGCGGTTTCTCCGGCCGATCCTCGTCCCGGCGGCAGAGGTTTCGGAGGGCGGAATGGCCGCGCCGGGTGTGCTGGCGCGGCTGATGGGCATGTGGGCGCTGTGCATGGCGCTGCCGGCCGGCGTCATCGCCGCGATCGTGTTCATCCACGCCAACGGATGGGTCATCGAGCGGACAGCGTCGGTCGAGACGCCGATCCTGGTGGTGGCGGTGGCGGCCGTGGTACTCGGCCTGCCGGTGATGATCCTGACGTCGCGGTCCATCTCCGATCCGCTGCGTGAGGTCGTCGACGCGATGGCAGAGGTCGAACACGGCCGTCTCGAGACGTCCGTCGGAGCGTTCGAAAGCACCGAAATCGGGCGGCTGCAAAGAGGATTCAACCGGATGGTGGCGGGCCTGGCAGAACGCGAACGACTGCGCGACCTCTTCGGCCGCCACGTCGGCGGCAATGTCGCCCACCGCGCGATCGAACAGGGCGTGTCGCTCTCCGGAGACGTCCGCGAGGCCGCAATCCTGTTCATCGACCTGGTGGGCTCGACGCAGCTCGCGTCGAGCAGTCCGCCACAACAGGTCGCCGATGTGCTCAACGATTTCTTCCGGATCGTCGTTGCCGCCGTCGACGAGCGAGCCGGCTTGATCAACAAGTTCGAGGGCGACGCCGCGCTCGTCGTCTTCGGCGCGCCCTTGCATGCCGACGATGCGGCGTCGTCCGCGCTGGCCACCGCACGCGAGCTGAGCAACCAGCTGCGGGAACTGCCCATGGTCGATTTCGGCATCGGCGTGTCCGCCGGCCAGGTGTTCGCCGGGAACGTCGGCGCCGAAAACCGCTACGAGTACACCGTGATCGGCGACCCGGTCAACGAAGCCGCCCGGCTGGCAGATCTCGCCAAGACTTCAGGGGGCCGAGTGCTGTGTTCCGCCGACGCCGTCGACCGGGCCGATGCCTCCGAGCGCAGAAATTGGTTCCCGCAAGGCAGCGCGGTGCTGCGCGGACGCTCCAAACCCACACAAATTTCCGCACCGGTGGCTCACAATGAGGCCGGAACGCCGGGCCGGACAACGGAGTCGAGATGACCGTGAAAAACCGAGTTGCTTTCGCGGCCGCCCTCGCAGTCGCGCTCGCCGGTGTGGCGGGCTGCTCGCAGCAGGAGATCCGGAGCCAGGCCGGCGCGTCGGTGACGATCGACGGCAAGGACCAGGGAAAGACGCAAGACATCAAGTGCAGCCAGCTGCAGTCGTCGTGGTTCCTCGACATCCGCCAGGTCGCGTCGACCGCAACGGCGATCGTCGACCTCGAGGGTGACAAGGCCGTGCTGCAGAGCGTCAAGATCCGGGGTTTCGGGGGCTTCACCGGTAGCTATTGGCGCGGAGGAGATCAGAGCGCCGACGCCACGTTCTCGAATCAGACGTTCACGATCTCCGGAACCGCCTCCGGCCTCACGGCCGGCAACCCGAAATCCGGGCCGGTCACGTTCAAGATCGTTGCGAAATGCTGACCCGGCTGCCGTCGCGGTTGAACTCGCCGATACGGGGTAAGCCGTGCACGGACGAGATGCCGGCGTTGCACCGTCGGCTTCCGCGAGTCAGGAGTGCATGACATGACGATCGACAGTTGCCCCGGGTGCGGATATCCGCAGTTCGGAGCTGACTTGTGTGCGTACTGCCGGCCGGCGCTGAGCCTGGAGGACTCGCCCGCTCTGATTCGCGGGCCGGCCGCGGGGTTCGCTGAGGGCGTGGCGGCGGCGGTATAGTCCACCGGACGGGGGCCGTTACAAAACTCCGTGATACTGTCACGTGGACGATGGACCGCTACGAACTCCGCAGGCTTGACTACAGCCTCTCCGACGATCACGTCGCGCTGCAGAGCGCCTACCGGCAGTTCTTCACGACTCACTGCCCGGTCGAAATCGTGCGCGCCGCGGAGGCTTCGGGTTTCGACAAGAACCTGTGGGAGCGGTTGTGCGCGATGGGCGCGACGACGATGGCACTGCCCGAGCGGTGCGGCGGTGACGGGGCCACGCTGGTCGACCTGACGTTGGTGGCAGAGGAGATGGGCCGCTCACTGGCTCCGGTCCCGTGGATCGACCATGTGTGCGCGACTCGGCTACTCGGCAGGCTCGGCGCGCTTGACGCCGACGGCGACCAGACGGCGAATCTGGTGAACGGCACCGCGATCGCCGCCCTGGATCCGAATCTCGACGCCATCGGCGGTGTCCGGCTGATCCCAGCCGGCTCGATCGCCGACCAGCTCGTGGTGCGACAGGGTGACGAGGTTGTGCGGTTGTCGTTCGGCACCCGCCCGGCCCGCGTCGACAATCTCGGCCGGCTGCCGATGGCCTGGGTCGACCCGGGCAACGCCGACCGCCGGGACGTGCTGGCACGCGGTGCCGACGCACTCGCGAATTATGAACGTGCGCTTGACGAATGGCGGCTGCTGACCGCTGCGGCACTGGTCGGGCTGGTGGAACAAACGATGACCATCGCCGCCGAGTTCGCCAAGACCCGCCACACACTGGGAGTGCCGATCTCGACGCTGCAGGCGATCTCGCATCCGCTGGCCAACATGGCCATCGTCGTGCAGGGCGGGCGGAACCTGGCCCACCGGGCCGCGTGGTTCCTCGACAACGAACCCGACGAACGCCCGGAGCTGGCGGCGTCGGCGTTCGTCTTCATGGCCGAGGAGGCCGCGAAGGCCGCGACGATGGCCGTGCACATCCAGGGCGGTCTCGGTGTTTCTTCGGAAGCCGCCGCCACCGCGTATCTGGTGCGCGCGCGAGGCTGGCCGCTGGCCGCCGGAGACCCCGGCGCAGCGGCGAAACGCGTTGCGCAGATCGTCTGCTCACGCGAAACTGGACGGGGCAGTTGATGGATTTCTCTCGCGTCGAACTGTCTTCCGAGGACCAGGCCTTCCTCTCCGATGTTCGTTCGTTTCTAGACACGCACGTGACCGACGACGTACGCCGCCGCGACCGCGAAACCGGCGACAACTTCGACGAAGACGTGCATGTGGCGGCGGGTGCCGCAGGTTATCTCGCCGGCGAGCTTCGATCGCAGTCTGCGGGCGGGTTCAGTGCGGTCCGGCGGCGGATCTGGGAGCTGGAAAGGTGCCGGGCCCATATGCCGTGGTGGCACACGGGCACCACGGCGATGATCGCACGCACCGTGGAACCTTTTGCGCCACCGCAGATCAGAGACGAGGTCTTGCCCGGCGTGCTGTCGGGTCACATCCGGCTGTGTCTGGGCTTCACCGAACCCGACGGCGGCTCGGACGTGGCGACGTGCAAGACCCGCGCCGTCCGCGACGGTGACTGCTGGATCATCAACGGGTCGAAGATGTTCACGTCCAACGCGCACCACAGCCAGTACGTCTTCCTGCTCACCAACACCGACCCCGATGCGCCAAAGCACAGGAACCTCACCATGTTCCTCGTCCCGCTGTCCACGCCGGGCATCGAAATCCAGGGCATCCGAACCGTTGACGGCGACCGGACGAACATCACCTACTACACCGACGTGCGCGTCGACGACAAGTACCGGCTCGGTGAGGTGAACGGAGGCTGGACGGTTCTCCGTGCGGCCCTGAACGTCGAACACGGGATCGTCGAACGCGACTCGGCAGGCCTGCAGAAGCTCGCGACCATGTCCGAGCACGGCCAGCAGATGGCCGAGGCGGTGGACCGGGTCGCGGGGATCGCCGCCGACACCGGCCTTCTCGACGACGAGTCCGTCGCCTACCGTCTCGGCCGCGGATTTGCCCGGATGGAGGCAGCGCTGTCCACCCCGGAGATGTTCGGCCGGGTGGCGATCGCACAGACGATGCGCGACGTCAGCCCGGACCTGATGGACATCCTCGGCGCCGCGTCCAGCCTGCCCGTCGGCACGGACGGCGCCGCCGACGACGGGGCCGTGGAGTACATCTTCCGGCTGGCCGCCCCCACCGGCATCTACGGCGGCACGCTGGAGGTGTTTCGCAACATGATCGCCGAGCACGCCCTCGGGCTGGGCCGCCCCAACTATTCGGCCCCGCGGTAACCTTCTGCGGCGCTAGGCTTCTGGCCCGACTTTGTCCTTCTGTGCCGGCGTCACCGGCGGCGCTGTCCGCCAGTTCGGCAGGCCGTCCTCCTCGAGGCCCACCGGCCACTTGCTGTCGTGCACCCACGCCCAGTGCGCGTGGTTGAGCTGGTGCAGCGTGAAACACGCGTTGAGGGCGTTGTAGAAGCCCATATTGTCGACGGTCTGGTTCACCGCCTCCTTGGCCAGCAGCGCGGCCATGGTGGGGACCTTTGCGATGCGGCGCGCGAATTCCAGAGCCTTGTCGCCCAACTCGCTCTCCGGGAAGATCTTCGACACCATACCCATCTGGTAGGCGTCCTCCACAGTCAGAGAATCACCGGTGAGCATCAGCTCTTTGGTCTTGCGGGGCCCGAATTCCCAGGGATGGGCGAAATACTCGACGCCGCACATGCCCAGCCGGGTGCCGACGACATCTGCGAACCGGGTGCCCTCGGCGGCGACGATGAGATCGCAGGCCCACATCAGCATCAGCGCCGCGGCGTAGACCTCGCCGTGCACAGCGGCGATGGTGATCTTGCGCAGGTTGCGCCAGCGGCGGGTGTTGTCGAAGAAGTGGTGCCACTCCTGCAGCATCAGCTTTTCCGCGCCCTCACGGGTCGCGCCGTTCTCCAGGAAGCTGGGGTGCTGGTCCGGCCCGGGCGTGTACTCGGCGCGGGAAACGCTCGACCCGAGGTCGTGGCCGGAGGAGAACATCGGTCCGTTGCCACCGAGGATCACCACCCGCACCTCGTCGTCGGCCTCGGCCGTCAGGAAGGCGTCGTTGAGCTCGACGAGAAGGCCGCGGTTCTGCGCGTTGCGCGCTTCGGGGCGGTTGAGCATGATCCGGACGATGCGCCCGTCGTCGAGCCGTTCGTAAGTGATGAAGCGGTAGTCCTCTGACATACCCCGCATCCTATGCAGGCGAGAATCCCGTGCTCCGCACAGGAGCATCCCATTCACAGAGGGCCTGGCCGCAGCGATAACGTCTAGCTGTGACTACCTCCGCATTGGCGATCACCGACGAGCACCGCGACCTGGCCGACTCTGCGCTCGGGCAGCTGAGGCGGCTGGACAGCCGCGGCGCCGCTCGTTCGACGTTGGACGGCGGCTCTGCGCATCCTGCCGAGGTCTGGACCGCGGGCGCGGGATTGGGCTGGAACGGGCTGGCCGTCGCCGAAGAACACGGCGGCTCGGGATTCGGGCTGTCCGAACTGGCGATCGTGCTCGAGGCTCAGGGGCACGAGATATGCCCCGGGCCGTTCCTGCCGACCGTGTCGGCGGCTGTCGTGATCGACCGGTGTGGGCCGGATTCGCTTCGTGAACAGTTGATGCCGGGCCTTGCCTCTGGCAGCACGGTGGCGGCACTGGGGTTGTCCGGCAACGTGGTGGTGGGCTCGGATTCAGTGGTCAGCGGCGAGAGCCCGGCCGTACTGGGCGCCCCCGATGCCGACGTGCTGGTGATCGCCGCCGGCGACGACGTCGTCGTGGTCGATGCGCGCGCTTCGGGAGTGACGGTGACGGTGGCGGACGCGCTGGACACGACGCGCAACATCGGCGCGGTCGCGTTGCGCGACGTGTCGTTGACGGAGGATCGGTTGCTGCGCGGTGCCGCCCGCCGCGCCCGCACGGTGTTCTGGATCCTGGCCTCCGCCGAGGCCGTCGGGGTCAGCTGGGCCGCGCTGGACATGGCCCGCGACTACGCGAAGGTGCGCGAGCAGTTCGGCCGGACCATCGGCACGTTCCAAGCGGTGAAGCACCACCTGGCGAACATGTTGGTCAACGCGGAGGTGGCGACGGCCGCCGCGTGGGACGCGGCCCGAAGCGACGATCTCGACAGCGCATCCTTCGCTGCCGCAGTGGCGGCGGCACAAGCGATCCGTGCGCAGATCTTCAACGCGGAGCACAACATTCAGTTGCACGGCGGCGTCGCGTTCACCTGGGAGCACGACGCACACCTGTATCTTCGGCGGGCCCGCACGCTGGCTGCGGTGATGGCGGACGTCGGCGACCCCCTCGTCGACGTCGTCGACGCACAGCGAACCGGTATGGCTCACGGCGCCTCGTTCACGCTGCCGCCCGAGGCGGAGGGGTATCGGGCTTCGGCCCGCGAAGCGGCGGCGCGCATTCGTGCGTTGGCGGCGGATCAGCAGCGCGACGCGCTCGTCGACACGGGATATCTGGTGCCGCACTGGCCTGCACCGTGGGGCAGGGGAGCCGACGTCGTCGAGCAGCTGGTGGTCGAGGAGGAGTTTCGGGGGATCGACATACCCGACATGGGCATCACCGGCTGGGTGACGCTGACCGTCGCCCAGGCAGGCACCGACGAGCAGCGCTCCCGTTGGGTCGAACCCGTGTTGCGCGGCAAGGAGATGTGGTGCCAGCTGTTCTCCGAACCGGGTGCGGGATCGGATGCTGCCGCCGTGCGCACGACCGCGAAGCGGGTTTCGGGCGGCTGGAAAGTCAGCGGGCAGAAGGTGTGGACCAGCCTTGCGCGCGACTGCCAGTGGGGCTTGGCGACGGTGCGTACCGACCTCGACGCGCCCAAGCACGCCGGGGTCACGATGATGGCCATCGACATGAATGCCCCTGGCGTGCAAGTGAAGCCGCTGCGCGAGATCACCGGCGACTCGCACTTCAACGAGGTGTTCTTCGACGAGGTGTTCGTCCCGGACTCCGACGTGGTGGGCGACGTGAATCGGGGCTGGCTGGTGGCCCGCGCGACGCTGGGCAACGAGCGCATCTCGATCGGCGGCGGGTCGTCGGGGACGTTGGCCTTCTCGGTCGACGACTTGGTGAAACTGCTTGACAGCTCGCCTGCTTCGGTTGCGGCGTCGCATGTGCGGGAGGCGGGTGCGGTGTTGGCCGACTTCCACACGTTGCGGCTGCTGAACCTGAGGCGGGCCAGCCGGGCGATCGCGGGCGCCGAGCCCGGGCCGGAAGGGAACGTGACCAAGCTGGTGCTGGCCGAACAGTCGCAACGGCTCACGGAACTGGGGATGTCGTTGGCGGGTACCGCCCCAGTCCTGGGGCAGATGCCGAAGCTGTTGGGGTCGTATCTGGGCGGGCGTGCCATCACCATCGCCGGCGGGACGTCGGAGATCTCACGCAACACGATCGCCGAACGGATCCTGGGTCTGCCGCGAGACCCGTTGCTCAAGTAGCGCTGATTGTCAAGCAGTTTTCCGGATCTCGTTCGAATCTGTGGATGGGTTCGTGGTTGTGGATAAGTAGGCCCGAATTACGTTGTGGGGCAGGCGTTGAGGCTCGGACTTGTCGGTGGCTCTCGCTACATTGCGGGTATGAGTTCGGTGCAGTTCCAGCGGGCCAAGGCAGCCTATGCCGAGGTGGATGCGGCGTTGGATCGGGCTGCCGGGCTGGCGGTGGACGGGTTGTCCGACCTGGAGCGGGTCGAGTTGTTGGAGCACCGGCAGCGCTGGCGGCGCCGGCTGCCCATCGGTGAGCACGAACTGATCAATGCGGTCGCCGGTGCCCCGCGCGAGGAGTTGGGCGGCACAGCGGCTTTCGTGCTGGCCGATCGGTTGCGCATCCGCAGCGGCGAAGCGCGGCTGCGTATCGAGGAGGCCGCGGATCTGGGCGCGCGCAGCACCCTGACCGGCCAACGGCTGCCGCCCAAACTCGATCACACCGCCTCCGGGCAGCGCGCCGGATTGATCGACGCCGAGCACATCAAGATCATCCGCGCGTTCTTCGCCCAGCTGCCCTCATTCCTCGACGAGCCCACCCGCGCCAAGGCCGAGCACGATCTGGCCGGCATCGCTTGTGCGTACGGGCCCAACCAGTTGCAGCGCTATGCCGTGCATTACGCGTTGGTGCTCAACCCCGACGGCACGTTCAGCGACCGGGATCGGGCCCGCCGCCGCGGCATCACCGTCGGGCCGCAGGGTTTCGACGGGATGAGCCCCATCAGCGGCTACCTCACCCCCGAAGCGCGCGCGGGCTGGGCGGCGGTGTCGGCCAAGTGGGCTGCGCCGGGCATGTGCAACCCCACAGACGACCTGCCGACGGTGACGGGCACGCCGTCAGATGAGGCGCTCAACGCCGACGCCCGCACCGCCGCCCAGCGCAACCACGACGCGTTCACCGCGATGACGCGTTGTGCGCTGATGTCCGGCGAAGTTGGATCGCATCAGGGGCTGCCGGTGACCATCACCGCCACCGTGGAGTTGACCGACCTGCAAGCCAAGGCCGGGGTGGCCACCACCGGCGGCGGCACGCTGCTGCCGGTCAAAGACGTCATCCGGATGGCCGCCCACGCCTACCACTTCCTGCTGGTCTTCGACAACGGCAAGCCGTTGCAGCTCCACAAGGGCCGCAGCACCCGCCTGGCCACCCCGGCCCAACGGCTGGTGCTGTACGCCACCGAGCGCGGCTGCACGCGCCCCAACTGTGACGTGCCGCCCTACTGGTGCCAGGCCCATCACGCCACCCGGGACTGGGCGGCCGGCGGCAAGACCGACATCGACGACCTCACCTTGTCCTGCGGACCCGACAACCGCCTGGTCACCGACGGCGACTGGAAAACCCGGAAACGCCACGACGGCACCACCGAATGGCACCCGCCCCCCGAGGCAGACCACGGCCAACCCCGCACCAACGACTACCACCACGTGTGCCACGAACGAGGATCGGAGGGTCGATGTAGGTAGCGAGTTTTCGTGAATCGGTGTTCTGCAAGAGATGAAGGTTTGGCCCTTCGGAGTCGCCGGTCGGGCGGAGGCTTCAAACCACCACATGCTGCGTTGGCTGAAGACCGTCGTGGTGAGCGATGTGGAAAAGGCGCCCCAGTGAGGACGTTAGGTGGGGACCAGGAAGATGAGTAACCCCGAACCGCTGTCGAAGTGTCGTCATAGTTTGAGTGACATCAAAACCGTGGCCATGTGGTGAGTCACGGGAGCAAGGGCCAAGCCCGCTGGCGTGGTGTAAGAGTCCGCTCGATCGCGTGATCCTTCGGGGTGCAGTCTAGGCCGTCAGCGCCGGCTGGTCGGTGTTGGCTGGTTGGTCTGTGCCGACAAGTGCGGCGCGGGC
>JBAPQQ010000009.1:0-2472 GCA_049280695.1 Mycobacterium sp. | reverse complement strand
GTACATGATCGAGTCGCAGATCCATTACGTCGCCGAGGCGATCAAAGCCGTCGCCAAGGCCGGTGCGCAGGCGTTGGCCCCCACCCGTGAAGCGTCCGACGCGTTCAACGCCGGGCTGCAGGAGAAGCTCGGCCAGTCGGTGTGGAACACCGGCGGCTGCAGCAGTTGGTACCTCGACGAGCACGGCAACAACCGGGTGCTGTGGGGCGGCTACACCTGGCAGTACCGGCTGGCCACCCGGCGGCTGAACCCGGGCGAGTACCGGTTCTTCGGGTCAGCGCATCATGATGCAGAACAGTGATGCTATGATGACGTGTGCGTACGACCATCAATATCTCCGACTCACTTCTTACTGACGCCAAGCTGCTGGCGGCCAGGACCAACCGGTCTTTGGGCGCCATCGTCGACGACGCCTTACGCCTACTGCTCAAGCGCGAGAAGACGGACGCGCCACGAAACGATTGGACTTTTCCGACCTACGGTTCCGGGGGCCTGCAGCCAGGGGTCAACCTCGAGGACAAGGAAGCCCTGGCCGAACTGCTCGGTGACAATGCTCTGCCCTGATGTCAATGTCTTCCTCTACGCAATGCGCCATGACAGCGTTCGGCATTCTGACTACGCAGAGTGGGTGCAACGCGCGATGACGGGCCATGAACCCGTGGGTGTCAGCGAACTGGTGCTTTCGGGGGTCGTGCGCATCTCCACCAGCCATCGGATATATCGCGAACCGAACACCACCGAAGAGGCGTTGCAGTTCTGCCAAGCGCTGCGTAGCGCGCCTGCCGCCATCCCGCTCCGGCCGGGCCCGGGTCACTGGGAAATCTTCGACCGGCTGTGTCGCGATGCCACCGCGACAGCCAATCTCGTACCCGACTCTTACCACGCGGCGCTGGCCATCGAAAACGGCGCTACGTGGATCACCAACGACCGGGGTTACGCCCGCTTTCCGCTGCTGTCTTGGCGCACCCCGTTCGAGTAGCGTCTGAGTGCGACACGCGACACAACATCGTGTGTTCCCCTGTCTTGACAGATACCAGGGGTAGTGTCGGTTGCGGGCTTATAAAAGCGCTGTGAGCACTCCAAATTCTGGTGAAGTGAGGTTCTGGTGAGCGATGGAATCAAACTGATCGACCGCGTTTCCGCGATCAACTGGAACCGTCTGCAGGACGAAAAGGACGCCGAGGTCTGGGATCGGCTGACCGGCAACTTCTGGCTGCCCGAGAAGGTGCCGGTGTCCAACGACATCCCGTCTTGGAACACGCTGACCCTCGCCGAGAAGCAGCTCACGATGAGGGTGTTCACCGGGTTGACACTGCTGGACACCATCCAGGGCACGGTCGGTGCGGTGAGCCTGATCCCTGACGCGCTCACCCCGCACGAAGAAGCGGTGTACACCAACATCGCGTTCATGGAATCGGTGCACGCCAAGAGCTACAGCTCGATCTTCTCGACCCTGTGCTCGACGGCCGAGATCGACGACGCGTTCCGCTGGTCGGAGGAGAACCCGAACCTGCAGCGCAAGGCCGAGATCGTGATGGAGTACTACCGAGGCGACGAGCCGCTCAAGCGCAAGGTGGCCTCGACGCTGCTGGAGAGCTTCCTGTTCTACTCCGGGTTTTACCTGCCGATGTACTGGTCGTCCCGAGCGAAGCTGACCAACACCGCCGACATGATCCGGCTGATCATCCGCGACGAGGCCGTGCACGGCTACTACATCGGCTACAAGTACCAGCGCGGCCTGGCGCTCGAAGACGCCGCCAAGCAGCTCGAGCTCAAGGACTACACCTACGAGCTGTTGTTCGAGCTCTACGACAACGAGGTCGAGTACACCCAGGATCTCTACGACGCGGTCGGACTCACCGAGGACGTCAAGAAATTCCTGCGCTACAACGCCAACAAGGCGCTGATGAACCTCGGCTACGAGGCGCTGTTCCCGCGCGACGAGACGGACGTCAACCCGGCGATCCTGTCGGCGCTGAGCCCCAACGCCGACGAGAACCACGACTTCTTCTCCGGGTCGGGTTCGTCGTACGTGATCGGCAAGGCCGTGATCACCGAGGACGAGGACTGGAACTTCTAAAGCCCGCAGGTCAATGCCTCAATCGCTGGGGTCAGCGCGCCGCGGCAGCAACCTATCGGCCGGTCGGCTCAACCACCCTGTGCCCGCGCGTGCCCACATTTTGCCCACGCTCCTCGCGCGCGTCGTGCAGCGCGACTGCGACCGCTTCCAGGTCGTCGTGGAATAGGTCGGCGTAAATGTCCAAGGTCATCGCCGCCGAGGCGTGGCCCAACATCTTCTGCACCGCCTTGACGTTCGCCCCCCTTCTTGGTTCCGTCATCGCCGCGGCCAAGCCCGCTGGCGTGGTGTAAGAGTCCGCTCGATCGCGTGATCCTTCGGGGTGCAGTCTAGGCCGTCAGCGCCGGCTGGTCGGTGTTGGCTGGTTGGTCTGTGCCGACAAGTGCGGCGCGGGC
>JBAPQQ010000008.1:0-6080 GCA_049280695.1 Mycobacterium sp. | reverse complement strand
CCTCAGGGTTGTCGACCGGGGCTTCGAGATTCTGGACCCGGTTGGTCGGGGCCGTACGGGGGGTGGCGGACGACAGCCCGGTGCCGCACGTCGGCCACGCGCCGCGGCCCTGCCGGGCCAACACCCGCTCCGCGACCGCAATCTGCTGCTCGCGGCTGGCCATGTGCGCCGCAGGCGCGAACTCGCTGCCGCCCGCGGAACTCCACGTGCCGGGCGAGAATTGCAGGCCGCCCTGATAGCCGTTACCGGTGTTGATGCCCCAGTTGCCGCCGGATTCGCAGCGGGCCACGGTGTCCCATTCGCCTTCGGTGGCAGCGGCTGCGTGAGCGCTGAGCGCCAGGCTGCCGCCTCCGATAACCGCGCCCGTGAAGGCGACTTTCGCGACGTTGATGTTGGATTGGGTGGGCTTGCGATGCCGTCCACTCATGCGCCGAACAGTCCTCTCTGCACGCGCCTGCGGAGTCAGCTGTCGGGTTCGGGCAAGAGAGGCAGCCCGGCCGGTGCCGCGGTGCGGCGCCGGCTTCACCCCAAGGAGCCGAATGCGGCTCCTGGTCCGATGTCGGTGGACCGAGTGGGTCCCCCGCCTCCATCCCAAGGTGTCGTCGTGTCCTTCCCTCATGGATGGAGCTCGGCGCGAAAGGGAAGGAGGGCCAACCGCATTCGAGGTGGGTCAGCTTGCGGACGACGGTAACGCTTTGCGCGATCTCCGTCACCTTTTGACTTTCCAGGCGTTTCATCGGCGCGTCGAATGGAAAACCGCAAGAGAGGACGGCGTTCATGCAGGTCGATCGCGGCCGAGACCCGCTCGATGCGTTGCTGTGATCAAACCGTTATGTGACGCAAATCACCCTCAACCGCCGGCAAAGGGCGGCAGCACGTCGATGGTCTGCCCTGCCCGCAGCGGGCCGCGTGCGTCACGCACGGCAATGCCGTCGCACAGGTAGGAACACCTTGCCAAAACCGCAGCCAGCCTGGGGTTATGTGCGCCGAGTTGGTCTGCCAAGTCCGCGACGCTGGTGTCTGCCGCCACCGACCTGGCCTCGGCTTCGACGCCCGCGGCTGCCCGGGCGGCTCCGAAGTAACGAATCGATATCCGGACCGGTGTTGAAAGGTCGGACACCGCTAGCCGCCGATCGCGCTCATCGGCCGCGTGGGCTGGACGAAGCTCGGATCGTTGATGCCGTGGCCGGCGGCCTTGGCCCACATGGCGGCCCGCCACGCCGCCTCTATCGCCGTGTCGTCGGCGCCGCCGCGCAGCAAGCCGAGCAGGTCGGTTTCGGCGGTGGCGAACAAGCAGTTGCGGACTTGCCCGTCGGCCGTCAACCGAGTGCGGTCGCACGCCGAGCAGAATGCATGCGACACCGAGGCGATAACGCCGACCCTGGCCGGCCCTCCGTCGACCAGCCACAGCTCGGCGGGGGCCGAGCCGCGGGGCGACGGATCGGGCTGCAACGCGAATTGGCGGCGCAAGGCGGCGAGGATGTCGTCGGCGGTCAGCACCTCAGCGCGCTTCCAGCGGTGTTCGGCATCCAACGGCATCTGCTCGATGATGCGCAGCTGATACCCGTGCTCGAGGCAGAGGCGCAGCAGTGCCACGGCGTCGTCGCGGCCGGTCGCGGGATCCAGGACGGCGTTGACTTTGACGGGGTCGAGGCCGGCGGCGCGTGCCGCCGCCAGTCCGTCGAGCACGTCGGGCAGCCGGTCCCGGCGGGTGATCGCAGCGAAGCGGGACGCGTCGACGGTGTCGAGCGAGACGTTGATGCGGTCGAGTCCCGCGGCGGCCAACCGTTCCGCACGGTGGGCCAGCCCGACACCGTTCGTCGTGAGCGTGATCTCCGGTCGTGGCTGCAGCCGTGCCGTGGCCGCGATGATGTCTTCGAGGTTTCTCGACAGCAGCGGCTCGCCGCCGGTGAACCGGATGCTGGTGATCCCGAGCCGGGTGACCGCCAGCCGCACCAGGCGGATCAGTTCGTCGGGCCGCAGCAGCCGTTGGGCCGGCAGCCAATCCAGGCCGTCGGCCGGCATGCAATACGTGCACCGCAAGTTACAGCGGTCGGTGAGCGAGACCCGCAGATCGGTGGCCACACGGCCGTAGCGGTCGATCAGCGGTCCCTCGCCGGGCGCGGTCTCGTCCGTCGGCACCCGGTGGGAAAGCACCGAGGGCAGGCCCAGTGCGGTCACCGTCACAATGGGGCCCTCAGTTCATCCACCGGCACGATGTCCTTGCCCAGCGGCAGCAGTGAAACCGGAATCAGCTTGAGGTTGGCCAGTGCCAACGGGATGCCGACGATCGTGATCGCCATCGCGATAGCAGTCACGATGTGCTCGAGGGCCAGCCACCATCCGAACAGCACGATCCAGATGATGTTGCCGACGAGTGCCCCGGCGCCAGCGCTCGGCTTGTCGACGATGGTGCGTCCGAACGGCCACAGTGCATACAAAGCGATGCGCAGCGCGGCTATTCCGAATGGAATGGTAATGATCAGGAGGAAGCACACGAGCGCCGCCAGAAGGTATCCCAGCGCCAGCCACAGGCCGCCGAAGACCAACCAGATGATGTTCAGGATCAGGCGCATTGTTCCTCCAGCGATTCCCCCAGCCTATCGCTAGTAAACAGGGCTGCTCGGCGGCTGGCGATCCGAGTAGGATCACTGAATCGCGTCCTGCGACCGGCGGGGCGCGTTCTTTGCGAGTGACCGTCGAGACAAGCAGGTGAGAGAAGTGCCGACCGGCAGGGTGAAGTGGTATGACCCGGAGAAGGGTTTCGGCTTCCTGTCCCAGGAGGAGGGCGAGGACGTCTACGTCCGGTCCTCCGCGCTGCCCGCCGGTGTCGAGGTGCTCAAGCCCGGCCAGCGTGTGGAGTTCGGTGTCGCCTCGGGTCGCCGCGGTCCGCAGGCGCTCACCCTCAAGCTCATCGAGCCGCCGCCCTCGCCGCTGCGCACCCGCCGCGAGAGCGCGCCGGCCGAGCACAAGCACAGTCCCGACGAGCTACACGGCATGGTCGAGGACATGATCACCCTGCTCGAGAGCGCTGTGCAGCCCGAGCTGCGCAAGGGGCGCTACCCCGATCGCAAGACCGCGCGGCGGGTGTCGGAGGTCGTCAAGGCCGTCGCTCGCGAGCTCGACGCGTAGCTTCCCGGGCCGAGATGAGGGTTGATGCACGCTTGATCGCCAAACGCGTGCATCAAGTCTGATCTCGGCGGGCATTCCGAAGCTATGGCTGCCTATGTCGCCGGCGGCGGCGAGTTCGAACGCGACACCGACTACATCACCACGAGGATCACCGCGGACGCGAGGAGCAGGACAGGGACCGCGGACGCGAGGAGCAAGACAGGCACCGACCGGAGTGACGGCTATCCGGTCGAGCCGGGACGCTACCGGCTGATCGTCGCCCGGGCATGCCCGTGGGCCAACCGCGCGATCATCGTGCGGCGGCTGCTGGGCCTGGAACCCGTGCTGTCCATTGGGTTTTGCGGACCGACCCACGACGAGCGCAGCTGGACGTTCGACCTCGATCCCGGCGGTGTCGACCCGGTACTGAAGATTCCCCGGCTGCAGGATGCCTACTTCAAGCGAATCCCGGACTACCCGAAGGGCATCACGGTCCCAGCCATCGTCGACGTGCCGACCGGCCGCGTCGTAACCAACGATTTCGCCCAGATCACCCTCGACCTGTCCACGCAATGGCGGCAATTCCACCGCGACGGCGCACCCGACCTCTACCCCGAGCCGCTGCGCGCCGAGATCGACGACGTGGCGCAGCGCATCTACACCGAGATCAACAACGGCGTATACCGCTGCGGGTTCGCCGGGTCGCAGAAGGCTTACGAGCGCGCCTACGACCGGCTGTTCACCGCGCTCGACTGGGTTTCCGAAAGGCTAAGCGGCCAAAGATTTTTGGTGGGCGACACCATCACCGAGGCCGATGTGCGGCTGTTCACCACGCTAGCCCGCTTCGACCCGGTGTACCACGGCCACTTCAAGTGCAACCGCGCCAAGCTCAGC
Organism: Mycobacterium sp.; assembly: GCA_049280695.1. Classification (GTDB taxonomy): domain Bacteria; phylum Actinomycetota; class Actinomycetes; order Mycobacteriales; family Mycobacteriaceae; genus Mycobacterium. The sequence continues at coordinate 2,075 of JBAPQQ010000008.1, read as the reverse complement.
GAGATGCACGTACTGTGGGCCTACGCCCGCGACCTGTTCCAGACCCCTGGATTCGGCGACACCGTCGACTTCGTCCAGATCAAGCAGCACTACTACATCGTTCACAAGGACATCAACCCGACGCAGATCGTCCCGAAGGGTCCGGACCTGTCGAGCTGGTTGACGTCGCACGGGCGAGAAAGGCTGGGGGGCAAGCCGTTTGGCGACGGGACCCCCCCGGGGCCGCCGGCAGAAGGTGAGCGGGTGCCGGCAGGGCACTCACCGCTGGGCTAGGTCCACTCGGTGCGCACCGACCACTCGGCGTGCGGCATCGGGAACACCTCGCCCTTCTCGTCCCGAACGAGGGTGAGCAACTGCACCACGACGCGGTCCAGCCGGCCTCCGTTGGAGCCGACCGTCGGAATCGTCACGGCCAGCCGGCTGTTCGGCCGAAAGACGTCCAACCTGGTGTCACGCGGGTTGTCGTAGAACGCCCGCAGCACCCACGGGGCGCGGCCGATCGCGCTGGGCACCGACAACTGCACCGGGTCGCCGTCGTCGACCGCGAGCGTGCCCTGGGTCTGCGCGCTTTCGCAGTCGTCGAGGTTCAGCACGTTGCAGTAGTTGTAGGGGCCGACCCTGGCCAGTTGGCCGCGCGAGTAGGCGCTGATCTCGGGGCGCAGCGGTGGCTTGTTGCGCACCAGCAGCCAGATGCCCACGCCCACGACGGCCCCCGCCGACACGACGACAGCTGCCACCACAGCGATGACGCGTCTCACTACGGCGTCACCATGGCGCCTCCGGTGGCAGTGCCCTCCTGCTCGGCGACCACCGGCCGGTTGCCGCCGAAGCCCGGGATCAACGAGTCACCGCGATAGCTCACGATCGTCTGCGCCAGACCCAGGATCAGAAACGACGAGATCGCGGTGAACCCGACTCGGAGGTCGGTGTACACCAGCACTCCGGTCGCGCCACCGCCCACCCACGCCAACTGCAGGAGGGACTCCGACCGTCCGAACGCCGACGCCCGCGACTTCTCTGGCAGGTCGTCCTGCAGGCATGCGTCCAGTGACGCCTTGGCCACCGCGCTGCACCCCGACGTGATCAGCGCGGCGATCGCCATCACCAGCAGGTCTCCGAAGAACGCTGCCGCCAGTGCGGCCGCCGTGACGAGGACCGCGCAGCGGACGACCAGCAGCGACGGCCGGCCCAATTTCAGACGCGCGCTCAGCCCGTTTCCGGCGAAGTTGCCGATCGTCGCGGCAGCCCCGATCGCCCCGAGCAGCGCGACCTGATGCCAGCCGTTTTGGCCCGTCTGCTTGGCGACGAACGCCGGATACAAGAACAAGAACCCGACCATGACCTTGACGGTGACGTTGCCCCACAGGGACGTGATGATGTTGCGGCCCAGCGGCTGTCGCGGCCGGCCGGTCCGTTGGGATTGGGAGCGGTTGTCGCCGAAGCTGTCTCGGTGCAACGGGCCGCTGCGACCGTGGTAGGTCAGAGTGGCGGGCACTTCGCCGGTGGTCACCTCGACCCAGCGCGGGATCTGCATCGACAGATACGCACCGACGACGGTCACGACGACGACCGCGAACAGCGCCCCGGGCAGATGCAACAGCTTGGTGAAGCTGTATTCGAGGCCTGCGGCAATGCCACCGCCGATGATGGTCCCGCCGATCAACCCGAACACGGTGAGCCGCGAGTTGACCCGCACCAGGTCGATGGTCGGTGGCATCACCCTCGGCGTCACCGCGCTGCGCAGCACCGAAAACGACTTGGACAGCACCATCATCAACAGCGCGCAGGGATACAGCACCCACGGCGGGAAGCTGCCGGTGGCCGGGTCGTAGTTGGCGATCAGCACGATAGCCAGCGCGGTGCGTACACCGAACGACATCGCCAGCGCGACGCGGCGGCCGTGCTGCAGCCGGTCGAGCGCGGGGCCGATCAGCGGCGCCACGATGGCGAACGGCAGCATCGTCAGGCCCAGAAACAGCGCGACCTGGCCCCGGGCCTCCCCGGAGGGCACCTGGAAGAACAGCGAGCCGGCCAGCGAGATCGCCACGGCCGAGTCACCCGCGGTGTTGAAGAAG
>JBAPQQ010000007.1:0-2999 GCA_049280695.1 Mycobacterium sp. | reverse complement strand
GAACCCCGACGGCACCGTCGAGTGCTCGGTGTCCAGCCTGCTCAACCCCGGCGTGGACCCTGGACCCACCCACGTGCACGGGCTGACCGCCGACATGCTCGCCGACCAGCCGTCGTTCGCGCAGGTCGCCGCAGATCTCATCGACATGCTGCAGGGCCGCGCACTCGTCGCCCACAACGCGGCGTTCGACTACGCGTTCCTGGCCGCGGAGGCCGAGCTGGCCGGCGTCGAGCTGCCGGTCGACTCGGTGATGTGCACCCTCGAGCTCACCCGGCGGCTGTCGCTCGGTACCGAGAACCTGCGTCTGGAGACCCTGGCCGCGCATTGGGGCGTGCCGCAGCTCCGGCCGCACGACGCTTTCGACGACGCGCTGGTGTTGTCACGGGTGTTGACGCCTGCGGTGGCGCGGGCGCGGGAGCTCGACGTGTGGCTGCCGGTGCGGCCGTTGACACGGCGGCGATGGCCCAACGGCCGCATCACCCACGACGAGCTGCGGCCACTCAAGACGGTGGCCTCGCGGACCCCGTGCCGGTGGCTCAACCCGGGCCGGCACGTGCCGGGACGTCCGCTGGTGCAGGGCATGCGCGTGGCGCTGTCCGCGGAGGTGCGGCGCACGCACGAGGAGCTGATCGAGCGGATCATGCACGCCGGCCTCACCTACACCGACGTCTTGGACACCGAGACGTCGCTGGTGATCTGCAACGAACCCGACGCTGCCCAGGGCAAGGGCTTCCAAGCGCGGGAGCTGGGAGTGCCGACGATGCCGGACTCCGAGTTCATGGCCGTTTTGGGGTGCGTGGTCGGCGGAACCTCGGTTGAGGAGTTCACCGACGCGACTGCCGCCGGAGACCAGTTCGCGCTTTTCTAGCGGGCCGCGCGGTTGACCGCCGACACGACCGCCCGTAGCGACGCGGTGGTGATCGACGTCGCGATTCCGACCCCCCACACCGTGCGGCCGTTGACCGAGGCTTCGACGTATGCGGCCGCTGTTGCCTGCTCGCCCGCCGACATCGCGTGCTCGGAGTAGTCGAGCATCTGTACGTGAATGCCGACGCTGGACAGCGCGTGCACGAACGCCGCCAGCGGGCCGTTGCCCACGCCGCGGATCTCGGTCTCCACCCCGTCGATGCGCACGGTCGCTTCGATCGAATCGGTCTCGCCGTCGGTCTCGGCGGCGACGACGCGCTGCCGGACTGGTTCCAGCGGACGAACCGGGGTCAGGTATTCGTCGGCGAAGACATCCCACATCTCCTTCGACGACACTTCGCCGCCCTCGCCGTCGGTGATCTTCTGGATCACCTGGCTGAACTCGATCTGCAATCGGCGCGGCAGCATCAGCCCGTGGTCGGCCTTCATGATGTAGGTGACACCGCCCTTGCCGGACTGCGAGTTCACCCGGATCACGGCCTCGTACGTGCGGCCGACGTCCTTCGGGTCGATCGGCAGGTACGGCACCTGCCACAAGATGTCGTCGATATCGGCGTCGGCCTCGTCGGCCGCGTACTTCATCGCGTCCAGGCCCTTGTTGATCGCGTCCTGGTGGCTGCCCGAGAAGGCGGTGTACACCAGGTCGCCACCGTACGGATGCCGTTCGTGCACGGGCAGCTGGTTGCAGTACTCGACGGTGCGACGGATCTCGTCGATATTGGAAAAATCGATCTGCGGGTCGACCCCGCGGGAGAACAGGTTCAGTCCCAGAGTCACCAAGCACACGTTGCCGGTGCGCTCACCGTTGCCGAACAGGCAACCTTCGATGCGGTCTGCGCCCGCCTTGAAGCCCAATTCTGCTGCGGCAACGGCAGTTCCACGGTCGTTGTGCGGGTGCAAGCTCAAGATGACACTGTCGCGGCGAGCCAGGTTCCGGTGCATCCACTCGATCGAGTCCGCGTACACGTTGGGCGTGGCCATCTCCACGGTCGCGGGCAGGTTGAAGATGATCGGGTTGTCCGGCGTGGGCTCGATGACGTCGCCCACCGCGTTGCACACTTCGACGGCGTATTCCAGCTCGGTGCCGGTGTAGGACTCCGGAGAGTACTCGAAACGCCATTGCGTGCCAGGGTATTTCGCGCCTTCCTCCACGCACTTGCGGGCGCCGTCGACTGCGATCTGCTTCACCGACTCGCGGTCGGCACGGAACACCACCCGCCGCTGCAGAATCGACGTCGAGTTGTAGAAGTGCACGATCGCGCGCCGGGCGCCGTCGCACGCCTCGAAGGTCCGCTCGATCAACTCCGGGCGGCACTGTGTCAGCACCTGGATGGTGACGTCGTCGGGAATCGAGTCCTGCTCGATGATTTCGCGGACGAAGTCGAAGTCGGTCTGGCTGGCCGACGGGAAGCCGACCTCGATCTCCTTGTAGCCCATGCGGACCAGCAGGTCGAACATCCGGCGCTTGCGGGCCGGGCTCATCGGGTCGATCAGCGCCTGGTTGCCGTCGCGCAGATCGACCGCACACCACATCGGGGCGTGCGTGATCACGCGGTCCGGCCACGTGCGGTCGGGCAGGCGGATCGGCTCGACCTCGTCGGCGAACGGGCGGTAGCGGTGCACCGGCATCGAGGTGGTGCGCTGGGTGTTCCATGCCGGCTGGCCCGAATGTGGGGCACCGGCGGGAGTGGTGATGGTGCGGGCCGATACGAACGCGTCGGCGAAATCTTCAGTCATTTGGGCTTGCTTTCCGGGGAAGTTCTATCGGCCTCGAAAGGCTTAGACCGGCGCATCGCGAACACCCGCGACGGGAAGCCGGTCTGGATCAGACCCCGTCGCGGCGTCCGAGAAGGAGCACCCGCACAGAATTCACAGTAGGGCCACTGTACTCCATGAACGCTACGGCTGAAACGGCAGGCCCCAGCGGTTGGCGAAGGCGATCTCCGCCAGCGGCAGACGCCGGCGTGCGCGCGCGTCACGCTCGAGGACCGCAGGTTCGACCGTCTCGTAGTCGCCGAGTGAGCCGACCGCAACCACGGCCAGCGGCCGCGCTCCGTCGGGCACGCCGATCG
>JBAPQQ010000006.1:0-1832 GCA_049280695.1 Mycobacterium sp. | reverse complement strand
CGGTGTCGTACTCGTCGGCGATCTCGCCGACGATCTCCTCCAGCACGTCCTCGATCGTGACGAGCCCGGCGATCGCCCCGTATTCGTCGACGAGCAGCGCCATGTGGTTGCGGTCGCGCTGCATCTCGCGCAGCAGAGCGTCCAGCGGCTTGGAGTCCGGCACGAACACCGCGGGCCGCATCACTTCGGTGACCTTGGTGTCCCGGCCGCCGTGGACGGAGTAATAAGTCTGCTGCACAAGGTCTTTGAGGTAGACGACACCGACGACGTCGTCGACGTTGTCCCCGATCACCGGGATGCGGGAGTGCCCGCTGCGCACGGCCAGCGAGGTGGCCTGCCCCGCGTTCTTGTCGCTTTCGATCCACACCATCTCGGTGCGGGGCACCATCACCTCACGGGCCGGGGTGTCGCCCAGCTCGAACACCGACTGGATCATCCGGCGTTCGGCGGCGGCCACCACGCCCCGCTGCTGCGCCATGTCCACCACCTCGCGCAACTCGATCTCCGACGAGAACGGCCCGTTGCGAAAGCCACGCCCGGGGGTCAGCGCATTGCCCAGCAGCACCAGCAGCCGGCTGATCGGGGTCAGCAGCACCGAAACGGCCTGCAGCGGAACAGCCGAGGCCAGCGCGATCGAGTAGGCGTGCTGGCGTCCGACGGTGCGCGGGCCGACACCGATCGCGACGAAGCTGATGACCACCATCACGGCTGCGGCGACGACCAGCCCCCACTTGAGGCCGAGGTCGTCCCAGAGGAAGGCCACCAGCAGCACGGTCGCAGTGGCCTCGCAGGTAATGCGCAGCAGCACAATCAGATTGATGTAGCGCGGCCGCTCGGTCATCACGCGGGCCAGGCGGACGGCACCGGTGCGTTCGTCGCGCACCAGCTCTTCGACGCGGGCCATCGACACCGTGCTGAGCGCGGCGTCGATGGCCGCGAACAACCCGCCGAGGGCGATCAGCACGATCGCGCCAACCAGCGCGCTGATGCCGGTCACGGTTCGTCGAAGTACCGTGACTTGTCCAGCAGCCGACGGTCCCTCTCGCTCTGGCGGTCCTGGTGGTACGCCACTACCTGCTCGGCGACCCATTCTTCGAGCAGTTGACGCTGCAGCGCGAACATCTCCTTTTCTTCGGCGGGCTCGCCGTGGTCGAAGCCGAGGAGATGCAGCACGCCGTGGATGGTGAGCAGGGCCAGCTCGTGTCCCAGCGAATGTCCGGCCGCAGCGGCCTGTTCGGCGGCGAACTCGGGACACAGCACGATGTCGCCGAGTACCGCGGGTCCGGGCTCGGGCGCATCGGGACGGCCGCCCGGCTCCAGCTCGTCCATCGGGAAGCTCATCACGTCGGTGGGGCCGGGCAGATCCATCCACCGCATGTGCAGGTCGGCCATCGAATTGCTGTCCAGCAGGACCATCGACAGCTCGGCGGCCGGGTTGACGTTCAACTTGCCGATGACGAACCGGGCGACGCTGATCAGCTCCTCCTCGGAGACGTCCAGCCCGGACTCGTTGGCGACTTCGATGGACATCAGTGCTGTCTCTTCTTCGCGCAAGCGCTCATCAGCGCGTCCGGTGGGAGCGCCGCTGCGCCCGATTCATCGACAGCGACGGCTGCTCGGCGCGTGCATAGGCGTCGACGATCTCCGACACTAGCCGGTGCCGCACCACGTCGGCACTGGTCAACTCGGCGACGTGGATGTCGTCGATGCCGTCGAGGATGTCGACGGCGGCCCGCAACCCCGACGTCGCCCCGCCAGGTAGATCGATCTGCGTAACATCGCCCGTGACAACAATTTTCGAGCCGAACCCGAGCCGGGTGAGGAACATCTTC
>JBAPQQ010000005.1:0-1929 GCA_049280695.1 Mycobacterium sp. | reverse complement strand
GGCATTCGACAGACGCTTTGCGTCCTCACTTCGGCGACGCCACGCGTCAGAAAAGCGGTGCGCTCCAACGGATTCTCGTTCCGCCCTCGGGCGGCGTCTCGAATTGGCATCTGCCAGAGGCTTGCTCGGCGCGCCTGACGATGTTCGCCAGACCGCTGCGGCGGTCGGTGGCGGCGGGGATCCCTCGCCCGTCGTCGACGATCTCGATGGCGAGTTCGTCGGCGACCGTCACCTCGACGGTGAGCGTGGTGGCGCCAGCGTGGCGGACCGTGTTGCTCACCGCCTCGGTGACCACAGCCTCGGCGTGGCCGGCCAGCTCCGCACCGACCGCGGTCATCGGCCCGACCACACGCAAAGTAGTTGCCAGATCGCTGTTCTCGGTCAGCTCGGCCAGCGCCAGCTGGATCCGCTGACGCAGGGTGTTCTCGGCCCCGGCCGGGGTGTGCAAATTGAAGATGGCCGTGCGGATTTCGTCGATCACCGACTGCAGGTTGTCGACCGTGCGCCCCAGCCGGGACGTGACCTCCGGGGACCGCGACCGGGCGATGGTGCCCTGGATGTCGATACCGGCGGCGAAGAGCCGTTGGATCACGTGATCGTGCAGATCGTGCGCAATGCGTTCGCGGTCGGCGAGGATGGTCAGGTCGCGGGCGTGTTCGTGGGATGCGGCCAACGTGACCGCCATGGCCGCGTGGTCGGCAAAGTCGCCCATCAACCCGAGGTGGACGCTGTCGAACGCCGGTCGGTGCGGGTTGCGGGCCACCGCGATCACGCCGACCACGTTGTGCTGCACGCGCAGCGGCATGACGATCGCCGCCCGCTGCCCGACGTCGGTGAAGCCGGGGATCGGGTGCCGGAAGGAATCGGTGATCACCGGCTCGCCGGAACGAAAGACCGCACCGCTGGTCGACTCCTCCACGGGGATGCGCTGGCCGATCACCTCCGAGGCATGCGCCCCGACGGCCGTCGAGACCAAGAGCGTGTGCACCTCGGCGGCCGGCTCATCGGGCGACTCGGGAACGAGCACGATCGCCTGCTCGGAGTCGGTCAGCTCGCGCGCGTGCTCCGCGATCAACCGCAGGGCACGCACCCGCGGATCGATGCCGGACAGCAGTGCCGTCGTGATCTCCCGGCTGGCCCGGGTCCACCGAGCCGAGGCCCGAAGGCGGTCGAAGAGCCGCGCGTTGTCGACGGCGACCCCGGCCGCTGAGGCAAGCGCACGTGCCGCGATCTCGTCGGACTCGCTGAAGACGTACTCGGGCCGATCGTCCGCCAGGTAGATGCTGCCGAAGACCTTGCCGCGAATCGTGACGGGCACACCCAGGAACGCCCGCATGCGCGGATGGTGCTCGGGGAAGCCGACGGCCGCCGCGTGGTCCGCCACGTCGTCGACCCGCAACGCCTCCGGACGGTACAGCGGCAGGCCCAGCAGCCCCTTGCCGACCGGCGGATGGCCGATCAAAGCGACTGTGGCAGCGTCGATTCCGTCGTGGAAGAATTCGCCGATGGTGCCGTCGGCCGCATGGACGCCCAGGCCCCCGTAGCGGGCCCCGGTCAGCCTCTTCGCCGCCGCGATAACTCTGCGGAGCGTCGCGTCGAGTTCGAGATCGGAACCGATCTCGACGACAGCCGCGAGCAACAGGTCCATCTGGTCGCGCGCCGTTTGCAGTTCGTCGAGTTGCTCGCGGATGCGGTCGATCAGGTCATGGTGGCGCAACCGGCCGGAATCCGGAACGGGATTTTCAGTGCCCACCATCCACCTCCGCCCATCCGCAACCGATCCTATGACTACCGGTTCCAGCGCGACACCCGCGCTGTGTCCCTTCGACGGCGACGGGGTACCCGGAAAGGGATTCAGTCGGGCGGCAAGAAGTCGAGTCGACGCAGTCAGCCGGCGCCGTGCAGTTCGGCGAGCGCATGGACTTGCTC
>JBAPQQ010000004.1:0-11905 GCA_049280695.1 Mycobacterium sp. | reverse complement strand
GCGATGTGGCGTTCACATTCACCGATTACGTCGACGGCTCGATGGGCGTTCGCGAGAGTCTCACGTGGTCGCAGCTGTCACGCCGAACAATGAATGTGGCACGCGAGATCCGCCTTCATGGGTCGGTCGGTGAGAGGGCGGTCATCCTGGCGCCGCAGGGCCTCGATTACGTCCTGGCTTTCCTGGGATCCATGCAGGCTGGGTTGATCGCAGTTCCGCTCCCGTTGCCCCATCGCGGCTCCAGTTATGACCGGGTAAGTGCGGTGTTTGCCGATACGAATCCCTCGGTTGTCCTCACGACGTCCGCGGCTGCGGAAGATGTCAGCGGTTACGTCGATCGGTCACGTATGGACACTGCGCCGAAGATCGTCGAGATCGATTCGTTGAGTCTTGACGCCGAGCGTAGAACAAGCCTTGAGCCGGCTGACGTGCCGAGCACCGCATACTTGCAGTACAGCTCGGGTTCGACCCGACTGCCGACCGGAGTCATGGTCTCGCACCGCAACCTCACCGTGAATTTCGAGCAGCTGATGCGGAGCTTCTTTGCGGACTCCCCACTCCTACCGGACGCCACGCTCGTGTCGTGGCTCCCCTTCTACCACGACATGGGTTTGGTACTGGGAGTCTGCGCACCAATCCTGTGCGGCCGTCGTGCTGAGCTGATGAGCCCTGTTTCTTTCTTGGAAAGGCCGGCCCGGTGGATGCGTGCTCTGGCCGAGAATCCTCATGCGTGGTCGTCGGCGCCCAACTTCGCGTTTGACTTGGCCGCCCGCAAAACAACCGACGATGACCTGGCCGGGCTAGACCTCGGTGGGGTGCTGGGCATCGCTAGCGGCGCCGAACGCGTGGAGCCGGCTACGTTGCATCGATTCGTCGATCGGTTTGCGCACTTCAACTTCCGGGACCACATGATGCGCCCTGCATACGGCTTGGCGGAGGCAACGGTCTTCGTGGCGACGGGCACCTGGAATGAATCGTCTCCGGCGGGTCACTTCGATGCCGGAGAGCTGAGCGCAGGCCGGGTTCGACCCTGCGCAGCGGGAAAAGGCAGGGCGCTGGTCAAGTACAAGGTGCCGCAATCCCCCACGCTACGGATCGTCGACGGTGACGCACATCGTGAGTGCACGCCGAACTTGATTGGCGAAATCTGGGTGCATGGCGAGAATGTCGCCGAGGGCTATTGGCGCAAACCGCCAGAGGAGCAGAGCTGCTTCGGCGCAACACTTGTTGATCCTTCGCCTGGCACGCCTGACGGGCCGTGGCTGCGAACCGGTGACCTCGGCTTCATCTACGAGGCCGAGTTGTTCATTGTCGGCCGTATCAAGGACCTGCTGATCATCCGCGGGCGTAATCACTATCCCGAGGACATCGAGGCGACGGTTCAAGAGATCACCCGTGGCCGGGTCGCGGCGATATCGGTTCCGGTGAACGGCACGGAGAAGCTGGTCACCGTCATTGAGCTCAGGAAGCGAACTGATGAGGACGCGATGGGCTGGCTCAGTGAGGTCAAGAGCGATGTCACGTCCGCGATATCCAATGCGCACGGCCTCAATGTCGGGGATCTCGTCTTGGTACCTCCCGGGTCGATTCCCACAACGACGAGTGGCAAGATCCGGCGCGCCGCCTGCGCCGAGCAGTACCGGCAGGACCAATTCATTCGATTGGACGCTCGAGCCCAGCCGGTGGGGCCGGCGAACTAGGTGGCCGTTGCGACTGAGCTTGCACCAGTGGCGGCCGCTGTTGCAGCCGTCGGCCAGGTAGGCGGAGTAAGGTTTCGGGCAGCATAGACGCGTAGTCGAGCAGGCGGGAGTGGGAATGCGGGGACTGTTCGCATCGGTCACTGCGCTGGTAACCGTAAGTGTGACAGGAAGTTTCGGCGTCGGGATCGCGGCAGCCGACGACACGGAATCCAACTGGACGCCAGACTACGGGACAACCAACAACGGACCACCGCCGCTGGGCACGCCGGGCAAGGGGTACGCGCTGGGGGGCGCGCACGTTCTGGGTATTCCCTACGACGAGTACATCAAGCGCACGGGCGCGGATTGGATGCCTGGGCTGGATCGGCTGATCGTCGACTACCCCGCAGGTCAGGTTCAGGGGCACACGCTGGAACGACTGTTTCCAGGCATAGGCCGGCTGGATGACAACTTCGCAGGCCTGGGGATGGACGGCCCCAGCATCGGCGAGTCGGTGGACGTCGGAGAGAGCAACCTCGAAGAGGCGATTCGCAACGGGGGGCAGGGGACCGCGATCGGCTTGTCCGAGGGAGCGATGGTGCTCAACGCCGTGCAGGCTCGGCTCGCGAACGATCCGACCGCGCCCCCACCAGATCAACTGAGCTTTGCGACGTACGGCGACCCGGTGGCTCGCCACGCCTTCGGCGAGAGTTTTCTGACCCAGATGTTTCCCGTCGGCAGCATCGTTCCCTCACTCGACTACCGCATTCCACCCCCGGTGGAGAGCCAGTACGACACCTACCAATTCGTCTCGGCATACGACAGCATCGCCGACTGGCCGGACAGGCCGGACAACTGGATGGCCCTCGCCAACGCGGTCGTGGGTCTCGCGACCGGTCACACCGCGGTCGCATTCACCAACCCGAGTATGGTGCCGCCGCAGAACATCAGGACGACCGTCAACTCCAAAGGCGCGAAGACGACGACATATCTGATTCCCGAGCAGCACCTTCCTCTTGTGCTGCCCTTCAAGTACCTCGACGTGCCGGAAGACACGCTGAATCAGCTCGACCGGGTGCTGAAACCGATGGTGGACGCGGGATACTCACGAAACGACGATCCGGCGACCGCCCCGGTCACAGTGGATCCGGTGCACGGCTACGACCCGGCGGCCGTCACCGCTCCGGCTACTCAAGCCGCCTTCGGCGGCGCCGCCGATCCGGTGTCGCAGCTGCTTTCCGGCTTCCAGTACATGCTGAACCACCAGGGCGGTTAGAGTCCGGCAAGCCCCGCGCCGAGCAGCACGCAGCCGACCACGGCCAGCAGGACGGTGACCGCGCGGCGGCGTCGCGTCCGCAGCCATTCGTTCAGCGCCGATAGCGTTGCGCGGGTGCGGTCCGGGGCCACCAGGTAGCAGATCAGCGGAATCTCCACGAACCCGAACGCCACCACATTGAACAGCAGTAAAGCTCCGATTTGGACCGCGGTCGCGGCGCCGGAGGCGACGATGAGGGCAAGCACGGCGAGATAGTCGACGGACGGCAGCGCGATGCCGAGGCCCGCGATGCCCGCCGTCCACAGTGAGTGGCGGTTGAGCAGTTGCCGGGTGCCCGTCGCGAGCGGTCCGAATTTTCGGATAGCTCGGCCCACAGATCCGTCACCGCGCTGACCCACCAGGCCCGTGGCCACCACCACAGCGTTGACCAGCAGCACCGCGCCGACGACGATCTGCACTCTGGGCAGGGTGAAGTGCGTTGACCCCAGGGCCGGTCGCAGGACGAATAACACGGTCACGCCGACCGTGGTGCCCATCGCGAATCCGCCAGTGAGGAATGCGAGTAGTTGTAGCGGTGGGCGGGGCCGGTAGATCATCAGGATCGTCATGCCGATCCGGAACGGCTCCAGGCTGACGGCAATGGCCATCGCAAGGAGCGTGATCCACATGACGAGTCGGTGGTTGTCGACGTCCGTCTAGGCATCCGGCCGGGTGAACTGCTGCCGGTACTGATCCAGGAGCGACGACGCGGGCATGAGCGTCACGTTACCGCTCGGCCTGGGGTGTGCGCGTTAGTGCGCCTCGGAGGTACCCGCACGGTGATCATCATTGCCGCCAGGCCCACCGCCAGAACCACGCATATCCCAGCCAAACCCGCCCGGTTTGAATCGAAAAGGTCGACAAAGGTGAAGAACATCCACGGCGCCAGAAACGACACCGCGCGCCCGGTGGTGGTGTAAAGACCGAAGGCCACGCCTTCCTTACCCTCGGCGGACATTCGCATCATCAACGCCCGCGCAGATGCCAGGGTAGGGCCGACGAACAGGCACAGAAGCAGTCCGCAGGTCCAGAAGGCCAGCGGCCCGGAGAGAGTCAGCAGGACGAGTCCGACGACGATCATCGCGGTGAGCGATGCGCCAATGACGAGCTTGGAGCCCACTCGGTCGTCGAGCAGACCGCCCAGCACGGCGCCGAGTGCAGCAACGATGCTGGCACACACGCCGAACACCAGCACGTCGGCCTGCGACACTCCGTAAACGCTGACGCCGAGCACCGCGCCGAAGGCGAACACGCCCGTTAGTCCGTCTCTGAATACCGCACTGGCCAACAGGTAGTAGACGACGTTGTGGTCGCGCCGCCATTCGCCCCTAACCTCATCCCACAGGGCGCGATAGGCGCCGACGAACCCGACTGCTGGGCGGCGGTCGGCAGACGCCGGGGCGCGTAAGGAGACGAGTAGTGGCCAAGCGAACAGAGCCAACCATGCCGCGGCGAGCAACATCGACGCCCGCACGTTATCGCCGTCACGTGCCGCGATGCTCAGCAGGCCGCGGGTGTCGCCGTCGCCCTGGATGAAGCCGAAATAGATGATCAGCAGCAGCAGCACACTGCCGAAAAACCCCGCCGCCGACCCGAGCCCGGAGATTCGTCCCGAATTCTCACCCGTCGAGAGTTGCCTCAACATGGCGTTGTACGGCACGGTCGCCAGGTCGCTGCACGCCGCCACGCACGCAAGCAGGACTAGACCTGGCCAGAGGTAGTGGTAGTCGGCCCTGATCAGGCTCATCGCCGACGTCATCGTGACGACCAGGCCGGTGAGGACCGCGAGTGCCGTGCGGCGTCGGTTCGGCGCGTTCACCCACATACCGGTCGCAGGCGCCAGCAACGCGACGCACAGCCCTGCGATCGTCAGCGCCCGACCCAGCCAGCTTGCGGGCGTGCTGGAGCCGGCCAGACCCGAACCAACATGCTCGGTGAGGTAGACGGAGAAGACAAACGTAACGACGACGGCGTTCACGCCCGTCGCGCCGCAATCCCACAGCGCCCACGCCACCACCCCGGACCGCCGAGCGGTGTGAGAATCCGCGGCGCGGCTGCTCAAGGCTGCAATCCAGTCATCACTCGCCAACACCCGCTGCGGCGCGGTTGCTGCGTTTGGCATGAACTTGGTCGGCGGCGCGGCGATGCGACGCGCTGAGGCTCGCTCTTGACCGGGAACGTGTTTCGCCGCCTGTTTCAACTCTCAAAGTTAGCCACGCTACGTTCATTGATGCCGACCGCGCCTTGGGTCGTTACGTGACGTTACCGGTTCCTCGAATCTGTGCGCGGCGATTTTGCCGGTGAGCTGACGACGCCGTCGCCGGGAGGATGATTGCAATGCGTGTGTCGTACCGTTCAATGGTTTCCCGAATGTCTGCCCGACATCGCAAAGGCCTCGCGGCTGAGCATGTTTGAAGGGCGCCCCTCCGTTCGCGTCGAAGATGATCTTTGGGAATCTGGTGTTGAGAAAGTCGTTCAGCGGTTTGGCGGTTTGACCGTTGCCGTCTCTTTGTTCCGATGGTTCCCATCTGGTGCGCGAGTTGGCCCTCGGTCACCACGGTGAACCTGTTCATCGTGTCCGGGTCATCGCGGCAATCAAACGATTGAAAGCCTGCTCAGAGAGCTGGATGGATTCCCTGCCATACCCCAGCCGCCATGCCGCCATGCCGTATGCGGACAGGTCATCCGTGTTCAGCTCCGCAGTCGTGTGTGCGCGACCGAAATGACGGTGGGCAGCACGCCAATCACCGCGCCAGTACGCATCGCGCGGCGAGGAGTTCGTCACCGTCTGCAGACATGTCAACCGTATCCCCCGAGCGACCGGTGTATTGGTACCAAACGCCAGCAGGGCCGTCACACGGTGGCGCAGGTGGCTAATACCGGCGCGGATCGCGGTAACAGACAGCGCTACCGAGCCAGTTGCGTGAGCACCGCGGCCGTTCCGTCTACAAGGAGCCAAATGGTCCGCCGTGTCCCAACCACGGTTGTCCGCGGTCATCGACGTCCAAACATTCACTCTACCAGGCGTTTTGGATGTCGAAGAACGCCTCCTGCCGTCATCCGGACGCCTAGTCCGGATTCGGTCCGACCGCCTATGGCGTCCAGATTATGAGGTCTTCCATGCCGTTGTTCAACGTGACGGTGGTCGGCGCTGGACCCGTGACGTCGAAGTAGATCTTGCCGCTCGATTGCTGGCCTTGGGCGATGGTGGCTCCGCTGATGCCCTGCGGAGTGTAGGCCTGCCACAGGACCCGGTAAGCGGCCTCGTTCGGAGCGACGGCGTTGAAGTTCGGGATCTGGGGAGTGACACTGCCCTGGATTGATTTGACGGTGGCGTCGGCTGCCCAGAGCTTGCCGGACACGGGCAGGCCCGGGACGGTGTCGCTACTTGGCCCGAGGTTGCTGACCTTCCATGAGAGGACTACTTGGCCGACGCTGTCGGTCATCGTTATCTCGCTGCCTAGTTTGCCCACATTGGGGTAGGCCGAGGCGACCGGTGCGCCGGCGAAACCGACCGCTGCGATGACCGTGGCCGCTACCGCTGATGTGACCATTCGGGTGATCTTCATCTGTGTCCTCCTGCCGATTGCGACGAGTTGGCTCGTCGCCCGCCCTAGCTTCGTGCAGGGGTAATTTTCGTCGTCCGGAACAGATTTCGGTGACGAAATCGGCGCATCGGTGCCGAACAGTCGGCGGCCATCGTGCGCAGCCGAACTACCGGGAATTGCTGCGGCGGCGAAAGACGCCTGTCGGCATCGGAGGACCCGTTAACCGATGATCGGGAACCGCCGCCTGCGGGCCATCCGGTTCATGACGGTCTGCATGATCGAGCGGACGCGGCGGTCGACGTTCTCGACCTCAGGGTTGGCGCCGAACTCGGAGACGACGTCGATCGGTTTGAGCACCTCGGTGACGATCTTGGTGGGCAACGGGAGGTTGACCGGCATCGTGAGGATGCTCAGCCCGAACGGAAAGCCGAATGTGATGGGCAGGATGTCGCTGCGGCCGACTTTCCGCCCCAGCTTGGCGAGCCCCAGCGCGTGGGTCAGCCCGGTGCCGCGGGTCAGGAAGAGCTGGCTTTCCTGAGCGCCGATGGACACTGCCGGAACGATCGGCACGCCGGCCTCGATCGCGGTGGTGACGTAGCCCGTGCGGCCGCCGAAGTTGACCACGTTCTCCGCCATGGTCGGTCGGTAGGCATCGTGGTCACCACCGGGGAACACCAGGACGATGCCTCCGCTGCCGAGCGCCTTCACGGCGTTCTCGGGCGTCGCCTTGATCACCCCGGTCTGCCGGAAGAGTTCGGCGAGGGGCCCCCTGAACAGCATGTCGTGGCCCAGGGCGTACAGCGGGCGGTCGTAGCCGAACGTGTCGTAGTAGCTGACCGCGAATACCGACATGTCGGGGGTGAGGACGCCGCCGGAATGGTTGGACACCACCAGCGCGGGGCCGGACGGAAGGTTCTCCAATCCCTTGACCTCGGCCCGGAAGTACTTCGAGAGCGGCCGGCTGAGGGCCACGATCGCTTCGGTCAGCTGCGGGTTCCACTTGTCGACGTCGCCGTGTTCGTCGGTGTGATGGATGGTGTCCTGGCTCATGGCCGCCCCGCTTCCGTCCCGACTGCGATGTCGCCTTCCTAACACCAGTGTGACCTGTGTTACCAGGACTGAACAGATCCAATACCCCGATGCCGGGTGATGCCACCCTCTTGCAGTGATAGAAGCAGTGCCCGCACGCCGTAGTGCAGCCTCGTCGCCACCGTCATCTGGTCTACCTGCAAGTCGTCGGCGATCTGCGCGACCGTCCAGGCGTCGTAGTAGGAGCGGCGGATCACCGTCCGCTGCTCGGCGGGTAGCCGCGCCAGCGCGTCGAGTACGAGCTTCCGGTTCGCCGCAAGGCCGGACGGCGGCCCGTCGTTCGACGGATTGGCGGTGACGCTCACCTACTGCTTCTTTCACTACCCCCGCGCGGTCATCCAGTTGTTATAATAATAAGACAACTACTGATTCTGCAAGCCCCGGGAGACGGGCGGAAGCCGATGAGCACGGACGAGATCCGCAGCGCACCCGTGCTGGTGACTGCGAGCGCGGGCGTGCCGTTACACCGACAGCTGTTCCTGGTGCTGCATGACGAGATCGCGCGCGGAGCAATAGCCGCGGGCCAGCCGCTTCCCACCGAGCAGGAGTTGTGTGAGCAGTTCGGGGTGTCGCGCATCACGGTGCGCCGGGCGCTGGCCGACTTGGCGGCCCAGGACTACATCACCCGTCGACAGGGTATCGGATCGTTTGTGCGGCAAGACAATCCGACTCGGAGCGAGCCTGCCGCAAACCGATCCTATGACGACGAGATGCATCAGATCCAATTCGAGTCAGAGGTCAACGTCTTCGAATTCGGTTTACGCGCCGCGCCGTTGAACATCACCGAGAAGACGGGTCTGGCCGGTGACGCGCTGTACGTGCTGTCGGCGCGGCGCGAGCGCCGGACGAGCGAGCCGCTGCTGGTGACCGAGGCTTGGCTCCCAGGGGAGCTCTCGGAGAGCATCACCGCGGAGAAGATGGCCCACACGCCGATGTTCAGCCTGCTCGCCGAGGCGGGCGTCACGTTCACTCGTTTTCAGCACGAGTTCACCGCGGAGATCGCCGGCCCGCGCAATGCCCGGCTTCTCGACATCGCGATCGGCGCGCCGGTTCTGCGCGTCAACCGCGTCTCGATGACCGAGGGCGACCAGCCCCATCACTACCTGTCGATCCTGTTGTCGCCCAACCGAAGCCGCATCCTGCTCAGCCACACCGTCGACCAGCTCGAAACCGGTCCGCAGATGGCGATCCTGCACGACGTGCGCGCGGAACGCTGACGCAGAACGGGCGCTCGCGGTGAGCGCCCGTTCTGCGTTGCCACGTAGCGGCACTAGCCCCGCTTGTGGGGGTTCTGATACGTGCCGTAAGGGGTTTGGCCAGTCGTGGGGTACCCGCCCTCGATGGTGACGATGTCGGGGCCGTTGTTCGAGTCCCCTGGGCTGGCGATGGCCGGCGCCGCCAATCCGATCGAAAGGGCGACCACCGCGCTTGCGGCGATCGTGGCGAACGTGACGTTCTTCTTCATTGCTCTGCCTCTTCCCGGTTTCTGAGGTCCCGCGGATCGGACCTGTGGGTCGAAACAGGCAGGCCAATCCGTTTAGTTCCGGGTTGGCAGGAAGTTGCCCAGGCTTGGCAGGAATGCGACCAAACCTGTCGGGGTCAGTGCGCCGAAGGGACTAGCCGCCCGGCCCCTGCGGGTTCTCGGGGGTGGACGTCGCGGTCGTCGTCGTCACCGGCGACGTGGTGGTGGTGGCGGTGCCCGAGGTGGTGCTCGTGGTTTCCGCCGCCGGCGACGACGTCGTCGTCTCCGTGGTGGTGCCGGTGGTCTCCGCAGGCGCCGCGGGGGTAGCCGTGGTGGTGACGGTCGACGTCGAGGTGGACGTCGATGTCGTGGCGTTGGTCGGCGCCGCGAGGACACCGCAGGCGACCCGTTTGCCGGCATCGCCGGTGTCCAGCGTCTCCTGGTCGGGGCCGGGCTTGCCGTTGACCGAATAGCGAGGCGGGATGTTGCCGAAGTTGTCGGCCTGCTCGTGGATGATCAGCGCGGTTCCGGACCCGCCCCGTAGGTCCTCGGCAGTGAACGCACTGGTCGTCGTGACGAGTTTCGCCGAGCCGTCCGGACGGACCTCCAGTGAAGTGAGGTCACCGCTTTGGGGTGCACCCGTGTGGCCGGGCGCTTGGAAGTGACCGCCGGCGGACAGGAAGTCGCCTGGCGCCCCGCCCGTAGGGGCCACCGAGTTGGGTTCGCATTTGCCCACCGAGTGGACGTGCATGCCGTGGAAGCCGGGCGCCAAAATGCCCGGGGCGACGGTCTCGACGGTGAGGGTGGCGAAACCGTTCGCGAAGTCGAAAGTCGCGTTGGCGACCTCTCGGCCGTCCGGGCTCCTGAGTTGGGTGCGCACCTGCTCGGTTCCTGCAGGTGCGGCCATGGCGGACGAGGAGGTCGATTCGTTGGCGGATTCCTTATTGTTCCCGCAGGCGCTCAGCAGGGCGACCGGGGCGGCGAGGATGGCGGTGGCGACAAGAGTGATGTGCTTGGGCATGCGCTGGGCGTACCCGCAATCACCGTCATCGAACCGATAACCGGACTGCGGCCAGTCCGTTCTGTTCGACGGCCGCTCTGAACTGCTTCAGCGTCGGTATCCCGGGTCCGTTGAACTTCAGGCCCATCATCCGCTGCGCGCGGGCGGCGCCGTAAGACAGTGCGCAGCGGTGGTAGAGGTCGGCGACGGTCGCGGGGTCCTTGACGAGTTCGCCGCGCATGGTCGTCGTCTTTCCGTCGTGCAGAACCTGAGCCGGTGCGCCGCCGCTGAAGTTGCTCTTCCACCCCGCTCCGGCCAGCGCGTAGAGATCGCCGTCGATTCGGTGGGCGCTCACCGGCACGGAGTACTGCCGCCCGGACTTGCGCCCGGTGAAGCTCAGCACCATCAGCTGCTTGCGGGCGGACCCCGCGAGAGGAGTGCCCAGCAGGCGCTTCAGGAGCGGGTTGACGGCGCGAAGGATCGGGTCCGGTGGATGCGAGACGGTGACCGCTGGCGGCTGATCTGTCATCTCCTCACCGTACGGCCCGCACCCGCCAATTTCGCCATCCCGAGTTCAGGAAGCGGCCGATTGTGGTCCGATAAGACGATGAGACCCCCACCACTGCCTGCCGGCAGACCGCCGGTTGCCCGCGCGCCGATGACGGCGCGGGGCTGGCAGGCCCTCGGCGCGGTGGCGGCGGTCGTCGCCGCGGTGATCTTCGGTGCCGTGTACTTCTCGGGGTCGCCGACGGTACTGACGTCGTCGATGTTCACGGTGACCAAAGCGAACCCGCGGCCGGCCAATTCACTTCCCGACTTGGGCGGCCCGCATTCGGTTCTGGTTCCCGAGATGTCGCTGCCTGTCGGCGCACGCCCCTACGTAGGAGACCAGCCCACCCCGCCGGGCTTCGAGTTCTGGGAGGTCCCCGGCAGCAGCCATCATGACCTCGTGGCGCAGATGCGCGCCGAGCTACCCACCTTCGCGTCGTTGAACGGGATGCCGTGGTGCGGCGAGTTGAGCGACGTGATGACGTCGTGGGCGTGGGGAACGGCTGCCGAGACCGTCGGCGTCTCGCTCATCGACGGCGGCGTGATGATCACCCGCATCCCGCATCCGCAAGGGTGCCGTCCGTAACCTGTTGCCCCACAGGGTCTTGACCGCTGCTCGTAAGCTGGGTTGATGAGCGATCCGGCGCTGCCGCCCGGCCCCCCGCTGCCGGCGTGGCTGCAGGCGGGGCTGATGCTCCGCTATTGGCCGCGGTACGTGGCCGCGTGCCGGCGCCGCTACGGCCCGGTGTTCACGGTGCGCATCGCCGCCATGGGCACCTGGGTCTATCTGGCCGACCCCGCCGACATCAAGGACGTGTTCGCCGGCGACCCGAGCGTCTTCCATGCCGGGGAAGCGAACGCGATGCTGGCCGGGATACTCGGCGACAGTTCGGTGTTGGTGATCGACGACGACCTGCACCGGGATCGGCGCCGCCTGATGCTGCCGCCGTTTCACCGCGACGCCGTCGCGCACCAGGCCGCTGTGATGGCGGAGATCGCCGCGGAGCACGTCGCGCTGTGGCCCGTCGGCACCGAGTTCGCGGTGGCGCCGAAGATATCGCAGATCACGCTCGAGGTGATCCTGCGGACGGTCATCGGCGCCAGCGACCCGGCCCGGCTGGCCGCGTTGCGCCGGGTGATGCCGAAGCTGCTCAAAGTCGGCCCGTGGGAAACGCTGGCTGTCGTGAAGCCGGGCCTGCAGAAGCGCCGTCCGTGGAAGAAGCTGCGCGAGCGCATGGTGGAAGCCGACCGGCTGCTCTACGC
>JBAPQQ010000003.1:0-3913 GCA_049280695.1 Mycobacterium sp. | reverse complement strand
GACCATGGCATAGCTCAGCGGGACCGGCAGGTCGGTGGTGCCGCCGATGCCGTGTGCAACGAAAGTCACTGCGTGACTTGAATGGTGGCGACCGTGCGATCCAGCTCGTGCAACTCGATTTCGACCTGGCCGGGAACGTCGACCGTGAACTGGAACGTCTGACCCAGATTGGCCTCGACCCGGAACGAGTGGTCGGGCACCGAATGCACGTGCAGCTCGTCGGCCACGTCGCTGTTCACCCGAAGCTCGATCGGCTCATGGACCTTCGCCTCGAACTGGCCGTTTGTCGGGGTCACGTTGCCCCCGCTGATCGCGATGTCGATGACCAGGCCGGTTGGTGCCTGCTGCTGCGACGGCTGTTGGGGCGCGGATGAACTCGGTTGACTGTCCTTGGTTCCTCCGCAGCCGGCGGCGAAGGCGAGAACTACCATCAGCGGGGCCAGCGCTCGTATCGTCATTCCGGGTTGTCGTTCCTTTCCGCGGTGTCGTCGGGAATTCGCCTGTCCCGCATCGCAACCCAGATGATCACACCGACGACGGCTATCGCCGGCACGAACGCGGGAATGGCGAGCAGCAGGCTGTGATGCGCCAGGATTTCGACGTGCGCCATGCTCACGCCTGCGCTTTGGGTCGGTCTTCCACCTCAGCGCCCGTTTCGAATTCGCTGTCGTTGATCCGGCCGGCCCCCCATGTCAGCCCGGCGACCACGATCAACGTGCAGGCCAGCACAATCAGGCAGCCGACGAACCACAGCGAGGCGGGTGTGTCGGGCGTGCGTTCCCGCTGCAAAATGGTGGTCTCCCCCTGTAAATGGGGTGCACCGAAGATCTCTTTCGCGTCGATGCGCGGGGCAGCGACGCCCTCGGCGGGCTTGTTGATGCCGGGATCGGCGGCCAGGAAGATCGGCACCCCGGCCATCGTCTTGCCGTCCTGCACCCGCAGCAGCGTCTTCCAGGATCCCCATACCGGTATCGGCCCGGTGGAGCGGTAATGGCCCGGTCCGATTCGCTGCAGATTGTCGATGACAAGACCGCGGTCGTTGACCGTGCCGCCTTGCCACGACAGAATCGAGACCCACTCGGGGTCGGCGCTCACCAAGCCGGGTGGGTTGATCCGCACGTCGGCCTGAACCATCTTGCGGCCGTCGACGTTGGACACCTCGGTCAACTTGATCGCTGCGACGGCGTCCCTGGGCACCTGGTACTGCAGACCGTTGGCGGTCGCCGCACCGAGCACGAGCACCGTCGCGGCGACGATGCCGATGCCGATTGCTCGTGTGGGCAAGCGCTGACCGGTGAAGACCATGCCGACCATCGCGCCGCACAATCCGACGAGCAGAGCAACCGGGACTGCCATCGCCAGTGCTTCGGGCCACATGCTCGTCGGCCAGCCGTAGTGGTAGACGGCACCGACCCACAGCGACTCCAGCCACAGGCCGATCGTGGCGACACCAACGCCGCTGACGCCGCCGAACATCAGGGGCCGCTTGATCAACGGGGTCAACGCGAGAAGTTCGACGACCAGCGCAGGCCCGAGGTACAGCGGGAACCAGCTGATCGGGGCGCCGAGCACCGGACCCACGATCAGTGCCACCGCGCCGCGCAGCCCGATCGCCACCAGAGCCGCAGCGATGGCCGCACCGCGCCCCATCATCATCCGCGCGGCCACCAACCCGAACGTCGCCGCGGCCGCGATCAGCATGGGCTGGAACACCAGCCGGAACTGCGCCACACCGAAGTCGAACTCGATCTGGTACACCGACATGCCGATGACCACACCCGCGAATCCCAGGTACTGCACGAATTTCAGACCAAAGCCGTCGGACTGCTCGCCTTCCGGAGTCGCTTGGCGCCCTTCGTGCTCCAGGAACAGCGCGGTGAGCGTCGCGAACCCGGCACCGCCGATCATCATCAGGTGCGTCGGGCCCCAGAGCGTGACGTCCTGGCCGAAGATCCGGTGCCACACGTCGTCAAGCGGGAAGCCCAGCAGCGCGTACATGCCGCACCCCGCCATCAGGATTCCGCCGACAGGTGCATACCAATCGCGGGTGATCCGCACCGCAGACGGTCCGGGTTTCTCGTAGGGGAGTACCACCGCGACCAGGCCCGAGACGAACATGCCGAACAGGCCCAGCAATATGAAATAGTGCGCCGGGTTGGCCAGCGGGCCTTCGTCGCGGCCGTTGCCGATGTGCCAGCTGACGTCCCAGATGAAGCCGAACAGTGCACAGATGATCGTCGCGATGAACATCGCGACCGGCAGCGCCACCCATGGTGGCCGTTTGAACCGGCGGGCGAACGCCTCGGCGACGCGGTTGAGCCAGGTGATCTTGCGGCTGCGGTGCATGTAACCGATCCACAACAGCGCCGCGAAGACCACGGCGGCCGCAACGCTCAATCCGATCACCTGGTCGAGTGCGGCGCCGCCGCCTTCGGATGATGCAGCAAGTAGCGTCATGTCCGAAACTCCCCGTTCATCACCACGCCGACGAGTATGGCGTATGAAGTACCGCCGGTAACAGGTCTTGAAACCACGTGACGGGCTTCGGGGCGATGTGCTTACTTGCGGCTGCGTAAGATTCGCCGGATGAGCGATGTCCTGGGGGATGACCTCGCCCGGCGGATGGCCGAGCTGGCGCGTGAGGTCGCGGCGCCGACCAGCGTCGACGACGTCCTGGCGGGCGTCACCTCGGCGGCGATGGAGATCATTCCCGGTGTCGACGCGGCGGGTGTGCTGCTGATCGTCTCTCGTGGCCGGTTCGAGACGCATGCGCCCACCTCCGGGCTGCCGGGTAAGCTCGATGCGCTGCAGCAGAAGTTCGGCGAGGGGCCGTGTGTGCAGGCGGCGATCGACGAATTGATCGTGCGCACGGACGACTTCGAGAAGGAACAGCGCTGGCCGAGGTACTCGCGAGCGGCCGTCGAGATCGGGGTCCGCAGCGGCCTGTCGTTCAAGCTGTACACCAGCAAGGACACCGCGGGCGCGCTGAACCTGTTCGGGTTTCGGCCCGACGTGTTCGACGCGCAGTCGGAAGCGATCGGTTCCGTGCTGGCCGCGCACGCCGCGGCGGCGATTCTGGCCAGCCGGCGGGGCGAGCAGCTCGAGTCTGCGCTCACCAGCCGCGACCTGATAGGTCAGGCCCAAGGAATCATCATGGAGCGCTACAAGGTCGACGCGGTGCGGGCGT
Organism: Mycobacterium sp.; assembly: GCA_049280695.1. Lineage (GTDB taxonomy): Bacteria > Actinomycetota > Actinomycetes > Mycobacteriales > Mycobacteriaceae > Mycobacterium. The sequence continues at coordinate 726 of JBAPQQ010000003.1, read as the reverse complement.
TCGACATGCTGCGCGAGCTGTCGCAGACCAGCAACGTCAGGCTGGTGGACGTCGCGCAGCGGGTGGTGGAGACGGCGGGCGAGCGCTGAGGGACAGTCCTTTTCGGGCAGGCACCTGAGGAAGGTCCGGCTGCCCTCGATGAACGTCGGGTCGCGGGTCTGCGGCAGATCGTGGTGGGGGAACTCGAAGTATCGCGGGGCCACGTCCTTATGGTCGGTGGCCGACTTAGCCTTAGCATAGTGCCGGGCGGCCGGTTTACCGTAGAGAGAAGTAGGACAAGCCTCGTCAAGCCGATCGAGGCTTCAGGCGCGATTAAGGATTCGCATCACAGGATCGCAAATGAAGCCCTTAGCTCCGTAGTCGAAGCCGGTAGGCATCTCGCGGAGAGCGCCCAATTCCACCAACGTCATGATGGCGTTCTTCGCAGGCGGGTAGGTCACGTGATGGAGCCTCGCCACCTCGGGGATTGTGATGATTGGGTATCCCAGGAGGCTTTCGGACACGGCGTTGACAACTCCCCGAGCCCTTGCGTCGACAAGCTTCTGACGAAGGTGCGACTGGAACGCCAGTAGTTCCTCGATCCGCGCGACCCCATCCTCTGCCTGGTGGTGAACGGCTTCGCAGAAGAACCTGATCCAAGGGTCGAATTCGCCAGTCTTGCTGATGCCGAGCAAAAGGTCCTTGTACTCGTCTTTCCGCGGCTCAAGCCATGGCGAGAGATTCAGT
>JBAPQQ010000002.1:0-2186 GCA_049280695.1 Mycobacterium sp. | reverse complement strand
ACTATGCACACCGCGTAAAGCAGCACGACCAGCCAGCCGACCCGGGGCAGGTTCTGCAACAGGATCGCGTAGACGATGAAGGCCGGGACGACGCCGAAGTTGATCGCGTCGGCCAACGAGTCGATCTCCTCGCCCATCCGTGACGTCGCGTTCAGCACTCGGGCGATGCGGCCGTCGAGCGCGTCGAGCACGGCCGCCAGCACCAGCAGCGCCATTGCCCAGGTGGCCCGGCTATGGATTGGCAGGCTCTGGTCCTGGGCGTATTTCACCGAGGTCAGGCCGAGGCAGATCGCCGCCACCGTCATCGCGCTCGGCAGGAAGCGCAGGCTGATGTGTCGCTGCCTGGTGGATGAGGTCATGGCAGCTCGGCAAGGACGGTCTCGGCGCCCACGGCGCGCTGCCCCGGCTTCACCAGCACCCGCGAGCCCTCGGGAAGGTAGGTGTCGAGCCGGGAGCCGAAGCGGATCAGACCGTAGGTGTCGCCGATTTTCGGCGTGTCGCCGGCGCGGACGTCGCACACGATCCGGCGCGCCAGCAGGCCGGCGATCTGCACGACGACCACGTCGTGCCCGTCTGCGGTGCGGATCCACATGCTGTTGCGTTCGTTCTCGACGCTTGCCGCGGGTTTGTCGGCGGACAAGAACTTTCCGGGGCGGTGCTGCACGGCCACCACCTCGCCGCCGATCGGCACCCGCTGCACGTGCACGTCGAACAGGGACAGGAAGATGCTGACGCGCGTCATCGGCGCCTCCGGCGTGCCGAGTTCTGCGGGCGGGACCGCGGTGTCGACGATCGTCACCTGTCCGTCGGCCGGGGCGACCACGAGCCCGGCGCCGTCCGGCGGCACCCGCGGCGGATGGCGGAAGAACACGGCACATGCGCCCGCCGCCGACAGCCCGGCAGTGCGAACCCATCGGTTCTTGCGGCCCGCCGCGGCCAGCGCCAGCCCCGCGCCGACGAACGGTAGACCGGCCGGGTGCATCGGCGGCACGGTGGAGCGGACGAGTTCGACGAACCGGGAGGCTTCCGACAGCGCCACCTGCTGGTCAGGGTGGCGCTTGGATCCGGCGTCGTCGGCCGGAAGGTGCGGGCGTCTGGCCATTGGCCGTTATCTTAAGTCCCAGACGTCCACCAGTGAGCCGGCCGCCATTTCCGTGACGTCTTCGCCGATCTCCAGCAGACAGTTCGCCGACGCGAGCCAGCGCAGGTGATGCGACGCCGGCGGTCCGTACGCAGTGACGCCGTCCTCGCCGAGCACGCCGCGGCGGAACTGCCGTTTGCCCTTGGGCGACGTCAGCGCCTCGGCGAGCACGACGGTGCGCCGGGGCCGATGCGGCGACGGCAGCCTCATCGCGGCCCGCAGCGCCGGGCGCACGAACACCTCGAACGAGACCAGCGCGCTGACCGGGTTGCCGGGGAGCGTGACGATAGCGGTGCCCTCCAGGCGGCCGGCGCCCTGCGGCATCCCCGGCTGCATCGCGACCTTGACGAACTCGATGCCCTCGGCGCGCAGCGAGTCTTTGACCACCTCGTAGGCGCCTGCGCTGACGCCGCCGGTGGTGATGATCAGGTCGGCGAGGCCGGCATACGTGGCGAGCGCATGACGGAACTCGTCGACGTCGTCGCCGGTCATCGTCGCCGCGACCACCTCGCCGCCGGCCTCGCGCACCGCGGCCGCCAGCATCACCGCGTTCGACTCGTAGATCTGCCCCGGCCGCAGGGGCCGGCCGGCCGCCACCAGCTCTTCACCCGTCGACACCACCAGCAGCCGCTGCCGCGGCGTCACCGCCAGCTCGGTGAGGCCCAGTGCCGCGGCCAGGCCCAGCACCGCCGGCGTGACGACTTGCCCGCTGCGCAGCACGGTGACGCCCGCGGTGACGTCCTCGCCGGCGCGGCGGATGTGCCGACCCGCCTTGGCCGCCGTGCGGATCTCGACGGTTTCCGTGCCCGAACTGATGTCGCCGGCCCTGCGGCTCCCGCCGTCCGTGTCCTCCACCGGCACGATCGCGGTGGCACCGGCCGGCACCGGCGCGCCCGTCATGATCCGGTGTGCCGTACCGGGTTTCAGCGTCAGCATGTCGGTGCGGCCGGCCGGGATGTCCTCGACCACCGGCAGCGCGACCGGGTTCTCGTCGGTCGCGGCGGCGACGTCGTCGGCAAGCACCGCGTAGCCGTCCATCGCCGAG
>JBAPQQ010000001.1:0-4406 GCA_049280695.1 Mycobacterium sp. | reverse complement strand
GGGCACCACAGCCTCATTGGCGCACGCCGACGACGAACCAGCATCAAACGCGGCCGGCTCGCGTGGAGCGACGGCACCGGCCCGCCCGAAATCAACCGAATCCACCACCCCGAAGAACTTCTTCACCCCGACGGCGAAGGAAGTTGAGCGAGCGCAATAAAGGCGGGTTCGGGAGGACACTCGAGGGCGTCTCAAATATCCTGCGCCGCCGGCTTTCACCTCGTTGGCCGGCTATTCGGATCAGCCACTCCCGAACCCGTCGTGCTGACGATGGTAGTCCTCAACCCGCGCTGCCACCAGAGCCATTCCGGGAAAAAATGAACCGCCGCTGGCCCCCCTCTTGCCAGCGGCGGTTCACGTCCACCCGGGGCTGGAGACACCCCGTGTTGTCGTCGGGTCGGGGGGTCAGACGGCAACACGGGGCTACCCGAATATCGGGCGTTTCGATGGGCGCGTTACACCCCGCGGCAAGATTCTTTCGGGCCGCTCATGCTTCCAAGATTGCCGCAACTCCTTGGCCGCCCGCCGCGCAGATGGAAATCAGGCCGCGAACCGAACCGCCGTCGTCCTTCTTCTTCTCCGCCATCTGCTTGGCCAGCTGGGCGACGATGCGCCCGCCCGTCGCCGCGAACGGATGCCCGGCGGCCAGCGACGAGCCGTTGACGTTGAGCTTGGACCGGTCGATGGACCCGAGAGCTGCGTCCAGGCCGAGCCGCTCCTTGCAGTACTCCTCGGATTCCCACGCCTGCAGGTGGCACAGCACCACCGACGCGAACGCCTCGTGAATCTCGTAGAAGTCGAAGTCCTGCAGGCTCAGCCCGTTGCGAATGAGCAGCCGCGGCACCGCATAGGTCGGCGCCATCAGCAGTCCGTCAGCGCCGTTGACGTAATCCACCGCCGCCGTCTCCGCGTCGACGAAGTATGCCAGCGGCTCCAGCGAATGCGCGGCGGCCCAGTCCTCACCGGCCAGCAGGACCACCGACGCCCCGTCGGTGAGCGGCGTCGAGTTGCCGGCGGTCATCGTCGCGTCGCCGGCCTTCACCCCGAACACCGGCTTGAGCTTCGCGAGCTTCTCTGCCGACGAGTCCGCCCGCAGGTTGTTGTCGCGGTACACCCCCAGGAACGGCGTCACGAGGTCGTCGAAGAAACCGCGGTCGTACGCCGCGCTCATGTTGCGATGGCTGGCGGCGGCCAGTTCGTCCTGTGCGACCCGGCCGATGCCCATCTGCTTGGCGGTGATGGCCTGATGCTCGCCCATCGACAGCCCGGTGCGCGGCTCGCTGTTCACCGGGATCTCCACGCCCAGCGTCGCGGGCAGCTTGCCGACGAGCTTGAGCCGGTCGAGGTTGGATGTCGCTCGCCGCAGACCCAGCAGCGTGCGGCGCAGATTGTCGCCGAGACCGATCGGCGGGTCCGAAGCGGTGTCCACCCCGCCCGCCGCGGCGACCTCATACCGTCCGGCGGCGATGCCGTCCGCCGCGGCGATCGTCGCCTGCAGGCCCGTCCCACAGGCCTGCTGCAAATCGAACGCCGGCGTGTACGAGGACAGCGCGCTGCCCAGCACACACTCCCGCATCAGGTTGAAGTCGCGGCTGTGTTTGAGCACCGCTCCGCCGATTACGGCACCCAGGCGCTCGCCGTCGAGGCCGAAGCGGTCCACGAGTCCGCCCAGCGCGGCAGTGAACATGTCCTGATTCGACGCGTCCGCATACGCCCCGTCGGCGCGCGCGAATGGAATACGGTTGCCGCCCAGCACGGCCACCCGTCGGCCGGTTTTTCTACTCGCCACGTTTGCCTCCACTGTCTCTGTGGCTATGAATACCCCATCGTAAACATCTCCTTACTGCGGAGTAAGTTCGTGCTGACTCCCGACATGAAAGGCACTTCCGTGGCGTCCGACCTGTTCACCCAAGTCGTCAACTCGGCCCCCGGTTCGTTCTTCGCCAAGCAGTTGGGCATCCCGCAGCCCGAGCCGCTTCGCCGCTACAAGCCGGAGGACCCGCCACTTGCCGGCTCGCTGCTCATCGGCGGCGCGGGTCGCGTGGTCGAACCGCTGCGCAGCGCCCTGGCCGACGACTACGAGCTGGTCCGCAACAACATCGGCGGCCGTTGGGCCGACTCCTTCGGAGGCATCGTGTTCGACGCCACCGGCATCGCCGAGCCGGGCGGCCTCACCGCGCTGTACGAGTTCTTCCCGTCCCTGCTGCGCAACCTCGGGCACTCCGCCCGGGTCGTCGTCGTCGGCACCACACCCGATTCGGCCGGCAGCGTCGACGAGCACGTCTCCCAGCGCGCGCTGGAGGGGTTCACCCGATCACTGGCCAAGGAACTGCGCCACGGCGCCACGGTCCAGCTGGTCTACTTGTCGCCGAACGCCAAGCCGGCGGCCACCGGACTGGAGTCGACGATGCGGTTCATCCTGTCCGGCAAGTCGGCGTATGTCGACGGGCAGGTGTTCTACGTCGGTGAGGCAGACGCCACCCCGCCGGCCGACTGGGACAAGCCGCTCGACGGCAAGGCCGCGATCGTCACCGGTGCCGCGCGCGGGATCGGCGCCACCATCGCCGAGGTCTTCGCCCGCGACGGTGCCCGAGTGGTCTGCGTCGACGTCGAGGCGTCGCAAGAGGCACTGGGTCAGACCGCGACGAAGGTCGGCGGCACGGCGCTGGCACTGGACGTCACCGCCGACGACGCGGTCGACAAGATCACCGAGCACCTGCGCGACCACTACGACGGGCGCGCCGACGCGTTGATCAACAACGCAGGCATCACCCGCGACAAGTTGCTGGCCAACATGGACGATGCGCGATGGAATGCGGTGATGGCCGTGAATCTGCTTGCGCCCCTGCACCTTACGCAGGGCCTGGTGGACAACGGCGCCATCGGCGAAGGCGGCCGCGTGGTGGGCCTGTCATCCATGGCCGGCATCGCCGGCAACCGCGGCCAGACCAACTACGCGACCACGAAGGCCGGCATGATCGGGATAACGCAGGCGCTGGCCCCGGTGCTCTACGACAAGGGCATCACCATCAACGCCGTGGCACCCGGATTCATCGAGACGAAGATGACCGAGGCGATCCCGTTCGCCACCCGCGAAGTGGGACGCCGGCTCAACTCGCTGTATCAGGGCGGCCAGCCGGTCGACGTCGCCGAGACCATCGCGTATTTCGCAAGCCCCGCGTCGAATGCGGTGACCGGCAACGTGATTCGGGTATGCGGCCAGGCGATGCTGGGCGCCTGACATGAGTAGAGTCCAGACCACCAATCCGCCCAGCGGGCTGCGCAACCTGCTACGTGCCGCCGCCGGCGCCCTCCCGTTCGTCCCCCGCGGGGACGAGCTGCCCGACCGTGCGCTGAAGGTCGAAGGCCTCGAGATCGACCGGTCTAACGTGGCGCATTACGCCGCCGTCACCGGGTTGCGCTTCGGCGACGACGTGCCGCTGACCTATCCCTTCGCGGTGACGTTCCCGGTGGTGATGTCACTGGTCACCGGTTTCGACTTCCCCTTCGCCGCAATGGGTTCCGTACATACCGAGAACGTCATCACCCAGCACCGCCCGATCGCGGTAACCGACACGGTGGACGTCACGGCACGCGCGGACAATCTGCGTGAGCACCGGCGCGGCCTGCTGATCGACGTGCTCACCGACGTTCACGTCGGCAACGACCTGGCCTGGCAGCAGGTGACCACCTTCCTGCATCAGCAGCGCACCAGCCTGTCCGACGAGCCCAAGCCGCCGAAGAAGAAGCCGCCGAAACTGCCGCCGCCCAACGGTGTTCTGAGCGTCAGCGCCGGCCAGATCCGTCGCTACGCGTCCGTCGGCGGGGACTACAACCCGATCCACACGAATCCGATCGCGGCCAAGCTGTTCGGCTTCCCGACCGTGATCGCGCACGGGATGTTCACCGCGGCTGCGGTACTGCGCACGATCGAAGGCCAGCTGCCCGATGCAGTGCGCTACTCGGTACGGTTCGGCAAACCGGTCGTGCTGCCCGCCAAGGCGAACCTGTATGTCTCACGGACGACTGACGGCTGGGATCTGGCGCTGCGTAATTCCAAGGGCGAGCCGCACTTGCAGGGAAGCGTCACCGCGCTCTAGCCACGAACTGGGCGATGACGCGGCCCAGTTCTTCGCCCTTCTGCTCTTGGACGAAGTGGGCGGCGCCGGTGATCGTCGTGTGAGGTTGGCCGGCGGCACCGGGTACGCGCTCCTGGAACACAGTTTCCCACCCCCGGGTAGGCGGATCGCCGTCGGAGTAAGCCGTCAGGAACGGCCGCTGCCATTGTTCGAGCACCGCCATCGTTGCCCGTCCGATCGCCGCGCCAGGGTCGTTGCGGGTCAACGGAATCAACGCGGTGAACTGTCGCAACCCGGCCGTGTAGGAGTGGTCGGGGAAAGGGGCGT